>DATIJO010000249.1:0-8291 GCA_035478555.1 Chlamydiales bacterium | reverse complement strand
GAGGATCGCCCCTGCAGGGACTAAAAGGGCTGTAAGAGAGGTAAAAGTGGCGCCCGCTGAGCGGATCAATTCATAGTAGATAATGAATGCAAACGCTGCGCCAACTAGGCTCATAAACGCTATCGCACTGAGTGAATAGGCGTTGGGCATAGATATCTGGGGAAGGTCAAAAAAGAGAGTAAAAGGCAAAAGTGTAAGAGAGGCCATGATGAGCTGCCAGACAGGGGCAATCATTGGAGGTAGCTGAGACATATGCAATTTGGCATAAACTGCACCAAATCCATAGGACACAGAGGATAAGATCAGAAATAGGATGCCCAATTCATTTCCTGTGATGCCGGCTGTAAGATCTGGTAGATAAAGGATAAATACCCCAAAAAATCCAATGGTAAGTCCCAGGATCTTTCTGAAGGTGATCTTCTCATCTAATAGGGCTTTGCCAAAGAGCAGGGCAAAAAGAGGTGTTGTGCCATTTATAATAGCTGCAAGAGAGCTAGAAATTGCTTGTTCTCCAAAAGCGATCAAAACAAATGGAACTGCGTTGACGGCAAGTCCCATCACCAAAAAATGGGGCCAGAGATGTTTATACGCCCAAAATTTTTTGCCTGATAAAAGGCAATAAACGATAAGAGCAGAAGCCGCTAAAAAGACTCTGAAAAACATCAACGCAAATGGCGGAAGTGCATTTACTCCCACTTTTATGCAAAAATAGGAGGGTGCCCAACAGAGGGTGAGGAGGAGTAGAAGTAGAAAATGTTTGCCTTTTTTCATAAGTAGAAAGAGAGATGATAGACTTTTCGGGGAAATCCTTCCAGTAGGGCCGCGTAAGCTCTTCTGTATCTCTTTCCTCCATCTAAGGTTATAAGCAAAATAGTCTTTCCTGAAAAGTATACCTTCTTTCTTAAGACGAGCAGAGTATGAAAAAGAGCGATCTGTTTTTCTTGTAGAAGAGGTTTGAGAGGAATGCCTAGCTGTTTGGAAAATCTTTTAGCGATCTCAAATGAGGTATTTTGGGAGGAGCTGATTCTTTTGGAAAAGGAGAGTGGGATAAAGGTAATGTAGTCTGGGATATCCCAAGGTAGCTTGGAAAATTGGAAAATGAGATAAGAGGCAATCGTTTGAAGAACGGCAGATGAACCTATCTCTTGGGTGAGACTAACCGCTGGAGAATCTTTAGGAAATACAGAAGCTGTGACTGCTTGAAACTCAGGGCTTTTTTTGCATCTTGCGCATAATTCTCCATGCTCGATCTCTTCAAAGCAGTGTTTACATCTTGAAGTGGCATCTATTGGCTCTAAAAGGGAGAGGCAATAATCGCAGAAAAGGCTTTTTGCTAATGCTTCGCAATGGATGCAGATGGGAGGGTAGATAAAATCGAGTAAATTCATAGCCCGATATCGGGAAAGAAGCTTTTCTTTCTTTTTAGCTGGAAGGTTGGATCGGCAAGGTTTCCACCGATGGAGAGAATAAATTGTTCGGTGAATTTAAATAGGACATACTGCTTCATCTTGATGTTTAAGTTGATATTCCCGTCTAGGTCTAAATATGGAGTCTCCTTATCCAAGAGGAAGAATTTGGACCGTTTATTTTCAGAGTAGCAGTTTTTAAGCGATGTGAACTGAAGCTTGCCATCTTTGAGGATATATTCCATCACACCTTCGACGGGTACAAGAAGTTCTAGGTCAAGGCCGAAGAGCCTTCCTAGAACGTCGGATGGAACATCAAATACGGTGTACTCTCTTTTAAAGGAGTTGATAAAGTTGAAGTTTCCCTTACCGGAAAAACTCTTCGCATTATCGATATTTCCACGGACATCGTCCAAGATCAATTTTCGAATGACAAAAGGTTCCACTTCTTTAGGTTTTTCCCCTAATCTTTTTAGAAGGGAGGGCCGGAACTCTTCGATCTCTAAGTGAGGCAGAAAGGCTTTAAATTTTTCCCCTTTGTCTTTTTTGATCTTAAAACTGGGCATGCTGAGGGTTAAAGCAGCGTCGCTTACCCTAAAATCTTTTAAGGTCAAATGCTCCGAGGAAAAGTCTAGCTCTCCAAGAAAGGTCTTCAACTGGCAGCCCAGAGCTTCAAAGTTTTTGCCAAGAAATAAGCCTTGAAAACGATCAGGCGGCCAGGAAAAGGTTCCTTTTAATTCATAGCCGTCTCCCAATTTATACTTACTTAAGAGAGTGGAAACGGTTTCAGGGAAAAGCCTACAGGCTTTAGAAAAGTCAATTTTTACTCCCCCTTTTAAGCTTCCCTCCACATCTGTGTAAAAGCTAGCATCTACACCTGAAAATTCTCCTTCTATTTGACTGACCTTAAAGCCTTTTTCATCCCAATTCCAATAGAGGGTAAGAGGGAATGAGGACTGGTTTTCTTCCAAAAGAAAAAGCTTTCCGAAATCGGAAGAGGTATTGAAAGAGAGAATGCCTTGAAATTTTTCATTTATTTCTGGGAATGAGGAGCTAAGAAGAAGATGATTTTTAGTGTAATAGAGAGAGACTTTGCTTAAATGGTTCATTTTTTTTGTTAAATAGGAAAACCTCTCGTTTTCAAAAGTGGAAAGAGAAAGCTCAGGCAAGGAAATTTCTATGCTGGATAGATCATTTGCAAAAGCAGCACTGCCTTGAAGATGGACAGAGCTGAATGTGGAGAGAAAGGTATTGATCTGAGGCGGCAGCTCAAAGTTTAAGTTTTTCACAAAGTCGTTCAAGTTTTGTTGAAGTTCTAAAGAAAAATCGGAAACTCTCCATTTTCCTAAAGGTTTTTCTTGGGAAAGAAGACCGATTTTGCAAACGGTTTTCGAATCAATATCAAAATGCATGCCAAGGGCCATAAGTCCAGTGTCCGAAGAATGAAAAAGATGCATCTGGTCAAGATTTGTGATTGGGAATTCGCGGTATTTCAAGTCTTTGATGTGAATATCTAAATCCGCTTCCCATTTGGGCTTTCCCTCTTCCCACTGTAAAGAGAGATGGCCATTACCAGAAACAGATCCAGCTAGAGGAGAAATGGGGAAAAATTCTTTTTGGAACTCTTCGATCTCTTTCAGCTGAAGAGTAAAACTTTGCATATTACAGTCAAACTTTTTATCTCCTAGATACTGAGCGTGCCCTGTAACCAAAAGTGCATCTTTCCATTTCGCTTCAACATTACTTAAAGAAAGGCCATTTTCTACAGAAAAGCTGAGAGATAGATCATCAAAAAAACATTTCTCCACTAAAAGAGAGTCTTTTCCAAAACGGGCTGTTAGTCCCATCGTTTGGACCTCGCTTTCAAATAGGAAAATATCTTTTCCTTTCAGGGTTATATGGGAATCAGGAAATCCATAACGAAGACTTAAGTCCATCTTGCCTCTCGTTCCTCCTTCAAACTTGGGAAGCTCAGGAAAGATATTTCCCATTTTATTCATAAATTCAGCGCATAAAAGAAGGGAGGGAAGGGAGCAGAGTGTTTTCAATTCTATTTGCTTTATCTCATCCAGATCAAAGGTGACAAGAGTTGGGATTTCAAGAGGAGCTCCAAAGAATCTGCAGTCCGGAGTAAAAGAGAAGGTTAAATTCGCATGTTCTTCACCCACTTCTTCAGTTACAAATGAGCCTTTTAAGACTAAGACATCCCAAGAAGGCCTACTTAACCGTAGATCAAATTCGCAAGTTTTTTCATCTTTCATTTCAAAAAAAGGAAAAGAAAGGATGCATTTATCTTGGCCTAAAGAAAACATCCCAATTGCTTCGTACATATGCAAGCTTGTATCAGTTGAATCCCAATGGAGTATGCCTTGAAAATCGTGCAGCTTTGATATAGGCCCTAAAGCCATTCTTCCTTCTTCAAGCATTAAGGTAAGGCCCCATAGAGGGTCTTCCTCTTTTAGCATAGAAAAGTAGAACCCATTCATGGGGGATCTTAAATTGCCATTCATAGGCAAGGTTGTGAAAAAGCTTTTCTTAAAATGGCGGAAGAATTTTTTCCCGCTATCGATAGAGCCCTCTAAGTAATTGGAACAGAGGACAAGGCTTTCCTTAGCGGTATCAATAATAATTTCTCCTCCCATCTTGAGACCTTCTGATTTCATCTTCTCTATCTGAAGGGTCAAGAGATCATTTTTCATCAAAAACTGACCTTGTATATCGTCAAAGTCAAGTCCAAGTTGGGGAAGCTTTCCAAGAGCGTTTTGAAAGGTAAAGGAGAGATCGACTGTTTTCTTTTCTAGGTCATAGTCAAAAGAGAAGGTCTCTTTTTTTATCTCAGGAAAATTCCATGTAAAAAGGGAAGATGCAAGTTTTAAGTCTCTGCCGGAAAAGGAAAGCTTTACATGAGAGCCTGTAAATTTTGCATCTATCTCTCCCCTGCCTTTGCAAGAGATCTTTTCCTCTCTGAAGGTAAAGGGAAATCTATCCAATTGGATCTTTTTGCCTGTAGCCCAGCCTTCGGGATACCTGCCTTGCCAGGAAAGAAGAAAGTCCCATTCGTCCAATAAAAATTTATCACGTTCAATTTGGGCACTTCCCGCAATCTCCCAGTGCCCCTTATTACTTAAAATAACATCAAGATAGAGCTCTTCAGGCTGATCTTGCATATGAAGAGAGAGCCAGCATCCACCGATAGGCCCGTCAAGATGCATCTGGATGGACCTATCATTCAAAATGAGCTCCATATAGGAAGAAAGAAATTTTTGATGCGCATATTTAATGGAGCCGAACAGATCTTTCACTTCGATTTTCTCTTTTTCAAGAGTTGCTACCCCACCTTCCAAATAAAGCTCCAAGCTGCTTTTAAAGATCTCGTCTAGAAAGCACTCTCCTTTTGCATCTAAGAAAGCGGTCTGAAAGGTGACCTTCCTTACCGGATCAAAAAAAATAAGGTTTGTCCCTTCTAAAGATATCGTTTCAAAAGAGGTAAGCTTTCTTTTGTTGAAATGAAAGATTGAGGCAAAAGATAAAGAGCCCTGTTTCCATTCAAGTTTCTCAATCTCGGCAAACCTGTCCCCAAGAAGCGAGAGGAAAAAAGAGCCGATTTGGGAGGGCATATTTTCGGCTGAGACGTTGACTTCCGCAAGTTCTTTGTCAATTTCTTCCGCTTGAAGAAAAAAAGAGCTCTCCTTGTCTCCTTTAAAAGTTACACTTGTCTCCAGCCAATTCTGAAAGGAGCTGGTAAAATACCCCTTCCCTTCCCAAAGAAAGGCACTAGAAGCATTTTCTCCGACTATTCCTGTAATTTCTGTTTTTAGCCCAAGAGAGGACTCATGTGAGATAAATCCTTGAAGAGAGGAGATCTTAACGGTCTCAGACTCAATCTCTCCTCCTTCAAAATGCATACGGAAGTGCGCAGGAAAAAACCTCTCGCCAAAAAGAAAAGCAAAAAGAGGCGGAGCAAACTCCTTTTCAAGAAGATTTGATTTGATCTCCACATTCTTAACAGAGATTTTTCTATTGTTTTTGAAAATTTTAAGATCAAATACCTCGCAATCAATTTTTCCCTCTTTAAAAACCCCCGACTCTGTTTGAACCTGTATCTTACCTGATACACTCCCTTCCAAAGTGGGAACAGTGGGAAATAGAAAGGCAATCTCATCAAGCTGTAATTGATCAAGTGTGAAATCAAGATGATAATCTTTTAACTCTTGAACAATTGAAAATTGAACGACCTCCCTACTTTCAAGAAATACCTTCCCATTTTTTACTTCGATTTCGCAATTGGGGAATTTTTTTTTGTTTTCCAAAAAAAAGGAGGAGAGTGTTTCCTGCCCTAAGTGAATCTGTGGGTCTTCGATGCATATTTTAAATGAAGGAATGAGGGAGAAGCCCTTAAAGAAGGGCTGAACGCTCGCTTTTTCTATTTCAATTGTCTCATATTTGCCATGAGCGATCTTGACTCCCTCCCACAATAGTTTTCCTTTAGAGAAGGAGCTCTTGTCCGAGGAAAATTTGGAGACAAACTCTCCTGCAAAAGTAAATTTAAGAAAGAGATTAGCTGAAAAAAGAATGATCCTCTCACCCGTGAGAAAAAGCACGGCAGTAGCGATCAACAATAATAGCGCTGTTTTCTTCATTCAATCAGCTGCTGATAAGAATCCTTACTCAGTAGTGAATCATACTCTTTTGGATTTTGCAGCTCTATTTTAAAAAGCCACCCCTCTTTTTGTGGAGAGGAGTGTAGTTTATCTAACTCTGTCAAAAGGTCTGAGTTTACTTCGGTGATTTTCCCAGTGACCGGAGAGTAGATATCGGCAGCGGCTTTAGTGGACTCTAAGATGGCAATTTCTTCCCCTGCTTTGATCTTGTGACCAAGCTTTGGCAGATCGATATAAACTATTTCTCCAAGTTCGCCCACAGCATGTGCGGTAATGCCTACTGTACCAATATTTCCTTGGAGTGTGATCCATTCGTGGGAAGGTGTAAATTTCATATTCTTAGCCCTTTTGTAACTTGCATGATGCCCAGAGATCAGGATGGGTTTCAATCTCAAATTCTTCTGAATCTATCGCAAAATCTTGGGGGTAATCTCCTGCACGATTAATACGGTAGGTGAAGCCTAAGCGGTCAAAAGACGAAGGATCAAAACCATGTAGACAAAATTTGGGGATATGGATGGTCATCCTATAAAGGTTTGGCTTTACTTCGGATTCCACTTTTAAATCTTTTGGATGGCAAAGAGAACGGCTAGCGCCGCCTCGAAATCTTGTGATCTCTTGGCCAAAAAATCCATTTACCTCTTCAGGAAAGAAGACAAAATGATGGCAAAAGTTAGATACGCCTCTTCTTGTTTTTAAATCCCTAGTATCAATGAAAAATTCCAGACAGTCACCTTGCCTAAACTGAGGGAATAGGACCTTTTTTACCTCTGTTTTTACCTCTGCGAAGAGATAGATCCCCTCTTCATTGTAGGCCATAAATAGTTTGGCAAATTCATCGGATGCGGATAGCTCGGAAGTAGAGGGAAGAGCAAATTCATCCGAATAGAAGGTCTTCTTAGACTTCTGAAGATAGGGAATAGTAAGACTGCTGCCTAAGAAGAAAAGCGGAGATAAGCTTACTGTTTCTTCAAACATTTCCCGTGCCAATCTATAAGCAACTTTTCCATCGCAGCCTTTTTCGTCTCATTCAAAAGAGCGCCCTCAGGAAGTGTTGAAAAGGAGTCATCTTGCTCTTTTTTTAAGATATGAATGAGTGTAGGAGCTTGTGTAAAATCTTTTGGGAGAAGCCAGTCGCCCTCTTTAGCTGACAACAGTGGATATCCTTCCAGATCCCTTTGCGAAAGAGTTCTCTCTCTTTTGATCAATTTAAATTGAGAGGAGAAGGAATTTTCGCCGGCAATGAGAAGTAAAAAGGGATTGTTTATCCCCGACTCTAGGTAAGATGAAAAGAAATAAAAAGGATATTTATCGGGAGTCACTGCATAGGCTTTTTGGGCAGCGTCCTTCTCGATAGCTTTCATCAGATCGGAAAAAACAAGCGTTCCAATCTCAACTTTTACGGTCTCCCAAGGCTTCCACTCCCCTTCTTTGTTTTTTAGTAGCTTGGGGGCTTTGCTTCTTACTTTGGGGTATTCCTGTTCAAGATGAGAGTCCAGCATCTCTTGCAGGACATTATAAGCCATCCCTTCAGAAAAAGAGAGGATCTCCTCTTCGCCTTTTTCTTTCACGGCTAGCTTTGTGTAGACCTTTTCATCTTGGGTATAAGTCTCCTCCTTATTTAGGGGCAGATTGTCTAAATAGGTGATGAAGGTTTCTACATTTTTTATTCCCTGAGGAGGGTTTTTTAATAGAGATATTCGGGTAATCTCTTTACTTACGGACTTCTTTTTAGCAAGCTCTTCAGAAATCCACTCGGGGTGTGCGCTCATGATCTTTTCTAAAGAAAAGGCATCTACTTTCGCTCTCTCATTACCATCCAGGGCAGAGAGCTTTTGAAATCTAGTTTGACCATCTGTTTTAGATTGAAGAGAAGGAAATTCTTTCTTTAAGATCTCCCAGTTTTTGTCTTCTAATTGCCAGTTCCAAAGCTCTTTTACTTTCACCCGTAATCCTACCTCTTCTCTTGAAACTTGGACCATGTCCACAAGATATTTTTTTGTAATGAGGGAGGGAGCTTCTTTTTTTATTTTTTCTATATTCATTGGTTCTTTGGGAAGATCCAAAAGACTCTCACGAGGAGGGAATACTTTCTGTAGATAGGTATGAAATAGAAATAGATCGGTGAGATTTTTCAATTGTAAGGGTTTGGGCAGATAGAGAGCTTCTACCATATATTTTGATGCGGCCACTTCCTGAGAAAGTAGTGGGTCCAAATTGATCG
>DATIJO010000248.1:0-4049 GCA_035478555.1 Chlamydiales bacterium | reverse complement strand
GTCGATGTTTGAGGCGATCAGCTGTATTTTTCTTCCTGTAATATCTTCCCTAGCTAAAAAGGAGTAGCGGTCTTCTACAGCTGTAATCGCGTCATCTTTGATCTGTACGAAGTCACCCACCACCACAAGGTTTTTGGCTTCTGTTTTCTCTTTTTTGAGAGAGCCTCGAACGGAGCATAAAATAGTTTTATCTCCAAGATCTACTAATATACCTTCTCCGGTAATGGATAAGACCCTACCTCTAACCGTATCGCTATCTGCTTTATAGTGGACTTCTGGCTTCTTTTTTTGATCGGTCTTTTTAAATTTAGAGCGGTCGGTCTTGCTTGCAATTTTTCTCTCTTTTCTAAATTGCTTGCGGTCTTTTTGATGAAATTCTTCCTCAAAAGAGAAGTGATCTTGCTTCATAGTTTCATCTGGTACATGAGAATTGATCCGGCAATTGCTACATTATAGGAATCAATCTCTTTTGTCATTGGTATTGATACTTGAGAGGCGCTTTTAAAGAAAGATGGGCTTACCCCATTTGATTCATTTCCTAATATCAGTAGAAGAGGGGTTTGAAAATTCATTGCCTTCAGCTCCTTTCCCTTACTATCAGCGGTATAGAGATGTCTTTTTAATTGTAAGATCTCATCTTCGCTCTTTTCCCAAAAAGGAAGAAGCAGCTGCGCGCCTTTTCCGGCTCTAAGTGCCTTATCATTGAATGGGTCCACCGATCCTGGTGTCATAATCACCCCTTCCCAGCCTAGGCCCAACGCAGTCCTAAAAAGCGTACCTACATTTCCGGGATCAGATAAACCGTTTAATACAAGGAGATATTTTTGATCATGAAGAGCTGCTTCTCTTGGAAATGGTAGAACTGCTGCGTAGCCATCCGGAGCTTCCAGACCCGTAATCTTTTTTAATAGGGGAAAAGTGACCTTGTATCTCGTTTTCACCTGAATGTCTAACTCAATACCAGATTCCAGAAGTGCTTCAATTCTACAAGTTTTAGCTAGGTCCAGGATCATTTTTTTTCCTGAGACCAGAAGTTTTCTAGTTCTTTTTCTCTCCTCTTTATCCGTGCGAAGTTTCACGAGCTCTTTAACTATTGGATGATGAAGACTAGTGATTTCTTTTGTGGACATAAACTTTTTTTGCTAATTCTTAGTGTAATGATAGCTAAGAAAGGGTTTATAAGTCTTGCTCTTCGCATACTGATTATCAGTTTGCTGCTCCTTGCTATTCCTCTCATTCTCCATACCTTCTGGATGTACAGGCAAGAGTATCAAGAGAGTAAAAAAGATCTGTTAGAGACTTTGAAGGAAGAAGGAGAGGGACGTCTCTATCTTCTAGACCAGATGGTGGATATCCAATTACGTTTCTTAAAAGTAGTAAAAGAAAACCTTCCTCAAAATAGCGAAGCCGGCCTAAATCAATTTTTTCATGTTTGGGCAGAGCTGTTTCAAGCATCTAACCTTTTTCTTATTGAAAAGGACAACGATAAGCTGAAATGCGTGGCCTCTTCAATAGAACGAATGGTAGGAGAAGATTACTCCTTCTTACAAAAAAATCTCTCGAAAGACCATTTTCTTTTTTTAGGGAAGGCTCCTCATTCGGAAGCAAAACTTTTGTACGTGGCTCTTACTCTTTATGATGGAGGAAAAGATCCCATTGGCGCTCTCGTCATTGGAAACCCAGTTGATTTCCTCATTAACCGCCTAGAAAAGGTTGGCAGCTCATCTTATCCCATCCATCTCTCTCTATTAGATTCTCAGGGGATGGTTTTTGCAAGCAGCGATCCTGAGCTGGTAGGGAAAATGTACTCTACTGATCCAAACTTCTTTGTAGAGAAGCTACCTATTAAAGATAGTGGGTACACTCTTCTGGTAACAGCGCCAGAAGAGAGTCTTTTAGAGGGGAGGACCCATACCATTGCCCTTCACATCTATACCTTTCTCTTCTTCTTTATTCTTTTAGGCGGAACTCTTGCTTATCTCTTCACTTTGAGGCTAGCAAAACCTATGCGCTCTCTCTATAGGGTAATCGACCGGATCTCCCTTGGAGATGAAACAGCTAGATACCAAAAAGATGCTTTAGGATTTGAGATCAATCAACTGGGTGAACACTTTAATGAGATGATCGTAGCAGTGTTAGAACAAAGAGAGATCAAAGAAGAGCTAAAAATTGGTCATCAGATCCAAAAAGGAATGCTTCCCTCCGAGCTTCCTCAAGTCAAAGGATTGGATATTGCCACCTCTTTTACCCCTGCAAAAGAGGTAGGAGGTGATTTCTATGATATCTTTATGAGAGGAAAAGAACTAGTGCTTGCCATTGCTGACACAAGTGGGAAAGGCCTCTCTGCCTGCCTCTACTCTCTTGGCATGAGAAGTCACTTAAGATCTTTTGGAAGCCTTGATTTTCCATTAAAAGACATCCTGACTCACTCCAACCGGCTCTTTTATCAAGATGCGCAAGAAAAAGGAATGTTTGTGACTGCCTGGCTTGCTATCTATTACCCGCACACAAAGAAGCTCGTCTTTTCATCTGCCGGCCACTATCCTGCCCTCTTAAGAAAAAAGGATGGCGGGGTTATTTCTTTAAATACAAAAGGAATTGCGCTAGGAGCAACCCCTCATATTGATGTTGAAACCGAAGAAATCACTTTGGATGAAGGTGATCTACTTCTTCTTTATACAGACGGTGTAATAGATGCCCATAACAAAGAAGGGGAAGTCTTTGGCGCTAGCAGATTACAAGAGTTTCTTCAGAAACAAATCTTTAAGTCTTCTTCTGAGATTGCTAATGATCTAACGGATGAAATTACTAGATTTGCTGCTGGGACTGAGCAGCATGACGATATTACTTTTTTGGTTCTTCAGATCAAAGCTTGATTGATCTCTTGTAAACGATGCTTGAGAAATTCCGGATGCTTTTCAAAAAAGAGAAGGTAGTCGCCTTCCATACACCACGCGTTTCGGTAGAAGTCAGTGTGACCTTTATTTTGTTCTACCCAATATTCCACCAAAGTGGGAGTAGGACTCTCAAATTGAAGATGGTGTTCAAGGAAAAGCTCGCCCACATAAGATCTATATTCAAGGTATTCTCTTAAAAATGCGTTCTCTTCTAAATGAATTTCTCCAGCTTTGACCAATTGTATAATTCGTTGAAAATCCTCTAGCTGAAGTGCATTAAAGGTTTCAAAAATAAGAGTCTGAAATTTTTCCTCGTAGTTTTTTTCTGAGGCGCTGATGAAGACAGTATGTTTTTCTACAAGATAGTGCGATAATTCACCCTCCTTAATAGCAGGAGATCTAGCTTGCTCATAAAGGATCTTATAGAGAGGACATCTATCAAGAAATCTCGTTGTCCATTCTTCAATAGAAAGAGGCGTACCTTTTTTTGCGATCGATTCGGCGTCTTCTTTTTCCATTTCTTTCACAAGGAGAGAAAAACTAGGAGCATCAGAGAATTTTTTTGCAAGTGTAGGAATTTCATCTATAAATTGTTCTAAAGGACTGGACAGCTTTAATTTTCTTTGGGTTATATCTTTGTAAGGAGGAAGTTTCGTTCGAAAGGCAGGAAACAATAGTTCACAAAACTCTTGTACTGTTTTGCACTTTTGAAAAGCAGGACCATGGCAATTGAAAAAGATGCGAAGGGGTATCACATGACCTGCAATACTAAAGATTGCCATTTTGCCCTCTCTATTTCGAGCAAATGGATCTGCTCCACTATTTTTTAGAGCCATAAGCATCTTTATATGTACAGGTCTTTTTCCGCTAAAATAGTGTAATAGAGTATCTCCGTTTTGATCTCTCTGATTGATATCGTGAAGAAACCCTAGAAAAAATTGTAAAGCTTGCACATCCTCACGGTCGATCGCCATCTTTGCTTGCTCAAAAGCCCACTCTTGAAATGCAATATGTCCTCTTTTTAGAAGTGAGGGCAGATAAAGCATGAGTAATCCAATACCGCTCACCATGCTCCAAGAGCCCATGGTAAAAAGCCTGGTGCCTTGCAAGAAATCATACGCACAAGCCGCAGGAACAATTGCTTTCATACAG
>DATIJO010000247.1:0-4355 GCA_035478555.1 Chlamydiales bacterium | reverse complement strand
GTGAGGAAAAGAGAAGGAGTATAGCAAGGATGACAGGGCATCCTTGCTATTACATTTTCTTACATTAAGCCTGAGGTTTGTTCTGCAATGGTGGGTTATCTGCTGCTGCAGCGTCTGAAAGATCCTGCAAGCAGTGTGATTGGGGCAGTTAGTGTTTGAAAGGACTTTTTTGCTCCTAATGCGAGCATAGAGCTAATCGCTATAGTAGAACATCCTGTTAAGAAATTACTGGCAAGAAGAAGACGGCAGGGATTTAAATTAATCCATGCGGATTGTTGCCGATCAAACACCGTTACGAGTTTGTTAGGGGAAAAGTAATGGGTGTAATAACCAGCGATGGGAACCCCTAGTGTTGAAACCACTAGAAGAGTTTGAAGGGTGATCATTCGGGCTTTATTCCAATTGCGTCCTGCGGGAGTAGGAAGAGCGGCAGGGGTAGTTGCTTGGCCCTTTTCATTTGAATTAACTTGTATTGCAGTTGACATAATTTTTCTCCTTAATTTTTTATTGTCTACAGAGACAGTTTTTATAAAGTGCAACGAAAGGCCATGTAAAAGTAGAGACCGTTTCTTTTAATCCTAGAGAGATGGTACTTGTAGCTGCCGCAAGAAAAGCTGCAGTCAATGAATTGGTAACTTCAAGGCTTGCTGGAGAATAGCATGTTTGTTCACAAAACTTAGCTATCGGATCATCCCCTTCCCAATAGCATCTATGATCATTGGCCATACTATGGTTTGTTAAAGCTGTAAAAGTAGCTGCTACCGGTATTGCAAGCGTGCCTACTACTAATAAAATTTTTATTAATGCCTTTTGGATTTTTTGTGGATTAATTGAACAGCTAATAGAAAAACTTCTAGAAGGTTGTTCTATCAACAGCTGATATTGGTCTGACTTTGCTTGAACTGACATATTTTTCCTCTATTTTATTAATAAATATTAATATTTTACTTAATATAAAGTTAAAAATCAATTAAAATTAATATAATAATTATTATTACATATTTAAAGAAAAATATTTATTCCTATCCTGCCTATCCTCCTTGCTAATTTCCTTATTTCCAATCTTTCTTTATCATAGTCTCTATGGAAGGTAAAAAAATCATTTTAAGAGGAGTAAAAGTCCATAATTTAAAGAATGTGGACTTGACGCTTGATCATGGCGAGATGATCGTATTTACCGGTGTTTCGGGATCAGGTAAATCCTCTCTTGCCTTTGATACAATCTTCATCGAAGGCCAAAGAAGATATATCGAATCGCTTTCCCATCAAGCCCGTCAATATCTAGGGGATTTTCCTAAACCTGATGCTAAGTCCATCGAAGGGATTACTCCTAGCATTGCGATCGAACAGAAGACCGCGGGAAAAACGCCCAGGTCCACTGTCGGCACAATGACCGGGATCTATGATTTCTTACGGTTAATTTTCGCGAGGGTGGCTACTCCTTATTGCCCTGTCAGTTTGGAACCGGTAAAAGCGCAAAGTAAAGAAAAGATCATCTTAACCCTACAATTGCTTCCTCCTAAGACCAAAGTGATCCTTTTGGCGCCTTTTGCAAAAGACAAAAAAGGTGAATTCAAAGATGACTTTGCACTTCTTATGCAAAGAGGATTTACGAGGGTACGGGTTGACGGCGAATTTCTAGAATTAACCGGAAATGAAATCTTAGATAGCAGTAAAGCCCATACGGTTGAAATCGTAGTCGATAGATTTACGGTAGAGCCGGAGGGGACCAGGATAACAGAAGCGGTCACTTCTGCCCTGGAACTTGGCAAGGGTTTGTTTACGGCCCTCTTTCCTGATACAGGAGATGAGTCAGCCTTTTCTGAATTTGCCTACTCCCCCAAATCAGGCCTCTACTATCCCCCTCTTCAGCCGCAAGATTTTTCCTTTAACCATCCAAGCGGCATGTGTCCTGAATGCCAAGGACTAGGTGTTGCAGGAGAGTTTGATCTGGATAAGATCATCGATCCGGAAAAATCGATAGCCGAAGACTGCTGCGCAATTGCTAGCTCTTACAATACTGTCCGCTACGGCAATATCTATGACAATTTGGCGAGGCAGTATGATTTTAAAGTGACCACTCCTTGGAAAAAGCTATCCAAAGAGGCAAAAGATGTCTTTCTTTACGGAACCAAACAAAAGTGGACCAAGATGCGCTTTGTCCATCCGGATAAGGGAAGCAGATGGACAGAGTTTGTCCAGTGGAGAGGAGTTTTATTCGAAGCTAAAAAAA
The DNA here is from genome assembly GCA_035478555.1 of Chlamydiales bacterium. Lineage (GTDB taxonomy): Bacteria > Chlamydiota > Chlamydiia > Chlamydiales > SM23-39 > DATIJO01. The sequence goes on along the minus strand of DATIJO010000247.1, from coordinate 2,122 downwards.
GATTGAACGAAGCTAAGAGCGACGTCTACCGAAAAAAAATGGCAGAATGGATGAAGATCTCCATTTGCAATAGCTGTCATGGGGCAAGGATCAAACCCTATCCTGCTCACGCGAAATTTGCCGGAAAGACTCTCCAGCAGATAACCGCCATGACGTTGATTGAAGCGGAAAACTTTTTTTCTAAGCTAAAGCTCCCGAAAGAAGATCTTATTATTGCAGAAGAGATGATCAAAGAGATCCGTAAGAGATTAGGATTTCTTTGTAACGTAGGCCTTAGCTATCTCACTCTTGATCGAACATCGCCAACTCTTAGCGGCGGGGAATCCCAAAGAGTGCGCCTTGCCTCTCAAATAGGAAGCGCTCTAGTTGGCTGCACCTACATTCTGGATGAGCCGTCCATTGGACTGCATCCGGAAGACCATGAAAAACTGATCGGTACTTTAAAAGCGCTTCGCAACTTAGGCAACACAGTAATCATTGTAGAACATGACCGCGATACTATTTTAGAGGCGGATACGATTGTAGATGTAGGCCCTGGCGCAGGCATTGAGGGAGGACGGATCCTCTCATCATCGGATTTAAAGGCGCTGCTACACTCCCCCGAATCTCTAACCGGTAAATACCTCAGCTATGAACTGGAAATCCCCGTCCCCAAAAAAAGAAGGAAAGTAGAGAAAGAGGGGCTAAAGATCGTAGGAGCTACCCATCACAATTTAAAAAATGTCACGGTGGATATCCCCTTGCAAGGCTTTATTGCTATTACCGGAGTTTCAGGATCGGGAAAATCCTCTTTGATATCCGACATTTTATATCCTGCCTTAAGCAACCTGCTACATCATGCGAACCTTCCCGTAGGAAAACATAAAAAGATCGAAGGGTTAGAGCGCATCGACAAAGTGATCGCAGTAGACCAAAGCCCAATTGGAAGGACTCCTAGATCAAATCCTGCCACCTACATCAAACTATTTGATGATATACGGGATCTTTTTACCCAGCTTCCTGAAAGCAAAATGAAGGGCTTTAACAAAGGCCATTTCAGCTTCAATGTAAAAGAGGGAAGCTGCCCCTATTGCGGAGGAGCCGGAAGCATCCGGATCGATATGGACTTCATGGAAGATGTCTGGGTGAATTGTCCTCAATGCCACGGTAAAAGATTTGATCCCGATGTTCTTTCTATTACTTTCAAAGGCCATTCTATCTCTGACATCTTAGATATGGATGTTCATTCAGCTCTTTCCGTTTTTGAAGATTTTCCACACATCCATAAAAAGCTTCAGCTTCTGCAGAAAGTAGGACTTGGCTATCTGTCCATCGGCCAGCCGTCCAATACTCTCTCCGGCGGTGAAGCACAAAGGATCAAACTTGCAAAAGAACTGGTCCGTCCTCCTTCCGGACAAACTCTCTATATCTTAGATGAACCTTCTACCGGACTTCATTTCCACGATCTCAAACAGCTGCTTGTAGTACTTCACGAGCTGATCAGCCGCGGCAATACCGCAATTGTGATCGAACATAATATGGATGTTGTCAAAACGGCCGATTGGATCATCGATCTAGGCCCTGGCGCCGGTGTTCATGGAGGAGAGATAAATGGAGAAGGAACGCCTGAACAGATCGCAAAGCTGAGCTCGCCTACAGGACGCGCTCTAAAGACCACACTGAAAGATCTCCCGCCTACAGCAAAAAAAGAGAAAAAGAGAGAAATGGTTGAAACCCCATTCATCCAAGTACAAAACGCGGAAGAGCACAATTTAAAACACCTGTCTCTTTCTATTCCTCATGGTAAGATCACAATCTTTACCGGACCCTCAGGATCCGGAAAAACCTCTCTTGCTTTTGATACGATCTACGCGGAAGGGCAAAGACGCTATTTAGAATCTTTATCTAGTTATGCCCGCCAGTTTGTAAAAATGCTTCCCAAACCCAAAGTAGAAAAGATCGATGGTCTTGCTCCGACAATTGCAATTGAGCAGCATAAAGGGGCTGTTTCTCCACGTAGCACTTTAGGAACAATGACAGAAACCTATGATCACTTAAGGCTGCTCTATGCACATCTAGGGACAGCCTATTCTCCGGAAACAGGAGAGGAGATCAAGACAATTAGTAAAGAATTTGTGGTGGA
>DATIJO010000246.1:0-1813 GCA_035478555.1 Chlamydiales bacterium | reverse complement strand
TTGTGCAGCTAAAAACCCAACTCCTAGCAGCTTGTGCAATTAGCGTATTGAGCGTACTTTTAGGAGTAGGCCTTACCAGACATTGTTTGACAGCGTTCGGATGGGCGCTATCTACTGGGGGGATGGTGGTCACAATCCTCTTTCTCTTTTATCTTTTTACGATTTTTGCGAAACTTCTACAAAAAACAATCAGACGTCAATTGGCATGAAAACGATTTCTCTCTTAGGGAGTACTGGATCAATCGGTCTGAGTACTTTGGAGGTTGTCAGAAGGTCCAAAGGTTGGATGCAAATCAAAGCCTTGGCTGCGAAATCCAATATTCAACTTTTGGAAGAACAGGCCAAAGAATTTTCACCTCTTCTCGTAGTGGTTTATGATGAAGAAGCGGCAAGCGAGCTGAAAAAACGGCTCCCCAATACGAAAGTGATGTCAGGAATGCAAGGTCTGATAGAAGCAGCAACCCACGTGGAAGTCAATTTTGTCATGCAGGCCATGAGCGGCAATCTTGGCCTTCAGCCGACCCTTAACGCCATCCAAAATAATAAAACTATCGGTCTTGCGAATAAAGAAGTCTTGGTATCCGCAGGCGAGTTGATTTGCGCTAATATAAAAAAATATAATACCCCTCTTATTCCGGTAGACAGTGAGCATAGCGCACTTTTTCAATGCTTAAATGGAGAAAATAAAAAGAGGGTAAAAAGACTGATCCTTACTGCATCGGGCGGTCCATTTTATTTTTATCAAGAACATGAGCTTGAAAAGATTACTGTGAAAGAGGCCCTCCATCATCCCAATTGGAAGATGGGACCTAAAATTACTATCGATAGCTCTACTTTAATGAATAAAGGCCTAGAGGTGATCGAAGCTCACTATCTATTTGATATTCCTGTCGAAAATATCGAAGTAGTAGTACATCCCGAAAGCATTATTCATAGCATGGTTGAATTTGTAGATGGATCGGTCATGGCCCAACTTTCGCCTCCCGATATGAAGCTTCCCATCCAATATGCTTTAACTTATCCCGATCGTATGCCTTCGGGTTGTAAAACGATGGATTTTACCAAAGCCTTCTCTTTACGGTTTTTTCCACCGGATATTCAAAAATTTCCCTGTCTAGGTCTTGCTTATCAGGCCCTCAGGGAAAAAAAGAATGTACCGCTAACCTTGAACGCTGCAAACGATGTATTGGTGAAAAGATTTATGCAGGGGGAGATCAGCTGGGCAGATATCGGGAGAAAACTATCCAAAATCCTCTCTTCCCATCAAGGAAGAGATGTGCTAACCTTACAAGAAATTCTTGCAGATGATGAAAAGGCAAGAAGACTTGCTTTAACGGTTTAAAATAAATGATTTCATCTCTTTTCTATCTAGTTCTTGCAATTCTTGGACTTGGTTTCCTCATTTTTATTCATGAACTCGGCCACTACATTGTAGCTAGACGAGTAGGAATGAAAGTTGAGTCATTTTCTATCGGCTTTGGCCCTGCCTTTTTTTCCTGGATGAGAGATGGCGTGAAATGGCAGTTTTGCATTCTTCCCTTTGGAGGTTTCGTAAAAATTGCCGGAATGCAAAAGGAAGATGGAGCAGATCCCTATCAAATCCCTGATGGTTTTTTTGGGAAAAAGCCTCTTGACCGTATCAAAGTCGCAATAACAGGCCCAGCTGTAAATATTATCTTTGCTTTTTTAGCTCTGACAGCTATTTGGATGTCGGGCGGAAGAAATAAATCGTTTAGCGAATTTACTCGTAAAATCGGCTGGGTGAAGATGGATTCACCTCTTTACGATTATGGGGTCCGGCCCGGTGATGAGG
>DATIJO010000245.1:0-4565 GCA_035478555.1 Chlamydiales bacterium | reverse complement strand
AAAGATCCCTCTAAGTTTACCGCGCTAGGTGCAAAGATCCCCAAAGGGGTCCTCTTAGTAGGATCTCCTGGAACTGGTAAAACCCTGATCGCAAAAGCAGTTGCGGGGGAAGCTAACCGTCCCTTCTTCTCTATCTCAGGCTCTGACTTTGTAGAGATGTTTGTGGGCGTGGGCGCTAGCCGTATCCGCGATATGTTTGACCAGGCAAAAAAGAATGCCCCCTGCATTATCTTTATGGATGAGATCGACGCTGTCGGAAGGCACCGTGGAGCAGGTTTTGGCGGCGGCCACGATGAAAGAGAGCAGACCCTAAACCAACTATTAGTAGAAATGGACGGCTTTGATACCAAAGAAGGGGTCATCCTCATTGCTGCTACCAACAGACCGGATATCCTAGATAAAGCGCTTCTCAGACCAGGCAGATTTGATAGACGTGTTGTTCTTGAACTACCTGATATCAAAGGCCGTTTTGAAATCCTCAAAGTCCATGCTAGAAGGATCAAGATCGACGCATCAGTAGACCTCATGGAAGTTGCCCGTATGACTCCGGGAGCATCAGGCGCCGACCTAGAAAACATTCTCAATGAAGGCGCTCTTCTTGCCGCAAGACGCGGAAGATCTGCAGTAACCACCTCTGAAGTCAAAGAAGCTTGCGACAAGGTCCGTTTTGGTAAAGAGCGAAGAAGCCTTGATATGGATGAAAGTGAGAAAAAGACTACCGCTTATCATGAGTCAGGCCACGCAATCGTTGGTCTCGTTGTAAAAAATGGTGATCCGGTCGATAAGGTAACGATCATCCCAAGAGGGATGTCTTTAGGCGCGACTCACTTTATGCCTAAAAAGAACCGTCTTGGCTACTGGCGTAAAGAAGCGATGGACCTTCTTGCTGTCCTCATGGGCGGAAGAGCAGCCGAAGAGATCTTTGTTGAAGATATGTCTTCCGGCGCTCAGCAAGACATTGCCCAAGCCACAAGACTTGCTAGAAGCATGATCTGCGAATGGGGAATGAGCGAAGACCTAGGCCTTGTCTCCTACGACGAACGTTCGGATGCAGGACAATACCTTGGCATGAATAACTACCATGAAAAAGAGTATTCGGAAGAGACAGCTAAGAAGATCGATGCTGAGATCTATAAATTATTAGAAGGCGCTCATAAGCGTGCAAGACAGATCGTTTTAGACAATAAAGAGAAAGTCCAGCTCATGACTGACATGCTGATGGAGTTTGAAACTCTCGACTCTCAAGACGTAAAAGAGATGATGGCCGGTACTTGGAATATCGAAGCCAAGAGAAACAGGGTCAAAGTTGCGGATGAACTACAACGTAAACTTCCTCCTCCTGCTCCAAGCATCGACGTCACCCCAGAAACAGCCTAAGAAAGGCAAAAGACCTAAAATAAAAAGGCAGAAGTTCATCGAACTTCTGCCTTTTTGCTTTTATAAGAGAAACGATTTCTCGCTTCTCTTTTAGACTTCTGCTTTCTCTAGAACTTTGTGGCTGAGCTTTACTTGGCCGCGGTCGTTGATATCAATGACCTTCACTTCGATCTTATCGCCCACTTTATAGAGATCGTTTAGGTTATTGACCCGTTTATGGGAGATCTCTGAAATGTGGCAGAGTCCTTCTTTACCGCCTACGAGTTCGACGAAGAGGCCGAACTGAACGATAGAGGTGATAGTGCCGTTATAGATCTGCCCAATCTCTACTTCTGCAGTGAGGTTATGGATAATCTCTTTAGCACGTTTTAGGCCTTCTGGATTATTGGAGGCAAGGCTGATCAGGCCGCTATCATTGATATCGATCTGAACGCCCGTTTCTTCAACAATTGCGCGGATCTGTTTACCGCCCGGCCCGATGACTGTGCCGATCTTGCTTGGCTTGATCTGCACTGTATCGATACGGGGAGCGTGAGCAGAGAGCTCTTCTTTAGATTTAGGAAGAACATCCAGCATCTTTTTCAAGATATGGATACGTCCTTTTTTCGCTTGAGTGAGGGCTGCTTTCATGATGGCTGGGGTAATTCCTTCCACTTTAATGTCCATCTGGAAGGCTGTGATGCCATGGTCATCACCCGCTACTTTGAAGTCCATATCGCCTAAGGCATCTTCTGCACCGAGGATATCGGAGAGGATCACATATTCATCTCCTTCAAGGATCAGTCCCATTGCAATGCCTGATACAGGTCTCTTGATTGGAACGCCGGCATCCATCATAGCAATACAGCCGCCGCATACGGAGGCCATAGAAGAAGAGCCATTAGATTCAGTGATATTAGACTCCATTCTGATGACGTAGGGGAAATCTTCTTGTTTTGGAAGGGTTGCGCCAAGAGCACGTTCTGCAAGTTTGCCGTGGCCGACTTCGCGTCTTCCAGGAGCGCCCATACGGCCTACTTCACCGACAGAAAATGGGGGGAAAGAGTATTGCATGTAGAAGCGTTGTAAACCTTCGCCGTGAAGATCTTCATAGCGCTGTCCCATGGTTTCTCCGCCTAGGGTACAGACTGCGATCGCTTGGGTCTCGCCTCTAGTAAAGAGTGCGCTTCCATGAGTACGTGGAAGGAGGGAGTATTCAATATCGATAGGACGGATATCTTCTAAGCCTCTACCATCGATCCTTTTCTTATGCTTTAGAACCATCTCTCTCATGAGAGTTGAAGAGAGGTTTTTAAAGCTGAACTGAACATCAACGAGGTTGTATTTTGCTTCGCCTTCTTTGGGGGCAAGAGTTTTTTCTACTGTCTCTTCGATCTCGGTCATTCGGTTTTCACGCTCTTTTTTAGCTGCAATGGTAAGAGCTTCTCTTAAGGGTTTTTCAGCGAGATGTTTTACCTCTTTAGTGAGCTCTTCTGGCAATTTACGGATGGTGTCGTGATTTTTCTCTTTGCCGACCTTTTTACGCCATTCTTCTAGATGCTGGCAGATAGTCTTGATCGCATCATGGCCAAAATCAATCGCTTTTAAGATCTCTTCTTCTGATAGGTAGTCAGAGAATCCTTCGATCATCAGGATCGCGTCTTCGGTTCCTGCTAAAATCAGATCCAATCTGGATTCTTTTAACTGTGCTTCACTAGGGTTCAGAATGTATTCATTGTTTACCATACCTACTCTTACACCGGCTACTGCCTTAGTAAAAGGTATGTCAGAGATGAGTAGAGCAGCAGAAGCAGCGCAGATAGCAAGGACATCAGGCTTTTGAACGCCGTCGTAGGAGTAGACATAAGCAAGAACTTGTACGTCATTGTAGTAGCCATCTGGGAAGAGCGGTCTTATAGGACGGTCGATCAATCTACTGACTAAGATCTCTCTTTCGGTAGGTCTTCCTTCTCTTTTAATAAAGCCGCCTAAAGTTCTTCCTGCTGAGGAAAACTTTTCCTGATAGTCCACACGTAATGGTAGAAAATCCGCGCCTTCTAATGGTTCAGGAGTTGCGCATGCAGTTGCTAAAATAGTTGTCTCGCCGCAATGGACCATAACGGAGCCATTGGCAAGTTTTGCGATTTTGCCTGTTTCAAAAACAAGCTCGGTGTTTTTAAGGGGGATTTTAATGGTTTCTCTTTTCATGATTTATCCTCTAAGATAGTGATTTAATAAGAGAGGATGGGTAGAAACCAGAAAGAAAACCTTTAGCTTCTAAAGGGCTTATTTCTGTTCTCTATTGTCCATCCTCGGTTGTTTTTCTGGACTCTCCCGTGAGAGTCCAGGAGCTTACTTCCTAAGATTTAGGCGAGTAATGAGATTTTGATAGCGCTTAGTGTCTGTGGAATTTAAATAGTCCAAAAGCTTTCTTCTTTGGCCAACTAGCTTTAAAAGAGCAAGCCTTGAGCTGTGGTCTTTTGGTGCTAATTTGAGATGCTCTGTGAGTTCGGCAATTCTTTCTGTGAGAATAGCAATTTGAACGTCAGCTGACCCCGTGTCTTTTTCTTGTATCTGAAACTTTTTGGTTATTTCTTCCTTGGTGCCTTTATCTAGAGACATTGACATCGGTCTCCATGTATGTGGGGTTTATGATGATAGTCGTGCATTATATCAATAATTGTAGCTAAAATGAACGAAAAGATCAAGCAACTATCGTATGGAAGAGTTAAATAAATATTTTATGAGAGCTGCCTTGAAAGAGGCAAAAAAAGCTTTTGATAGAGACGAAGTCCCCGTAGGCGCTGTCCTAGTTCACGAGGGGAAAATCATCGCCAGGGGCCACAATCAAGTAGAACTTTTACAAGATGCTACAGCCCACGCGGAGATGCTCTGTTTGACTTCTGCTGCCTCTGAAATAAAAAATTGGAGGCTGCAAGGAGCTACCCTTTATTGTACCTTAGAGCCATGCCTTATGTGCGCAGGAGCTATGTTCTCATCTCGTATTGCAAAGCTTGTCTGGGGGGCGAAAGATCTGCGTCTAGGGGCCAATGGCAGTTGGGTCGATATCTTCTCCCAAAAGCATCCCCTTCACAAAATTGAGGTAGAGGGTGGGGTTCTAAAATCTGCGTGCATCTCACTGATGTAAGAATTTTTTCAAATGGTCAGACTGAAATGAGCTCTTTTGAAGAAATTACTACCTATTTTGA
>DATIJO010000244.1:0-3592 GCA_035478555.1 Chlamydiales bacterium | reverse complement strand
ACAACTGGCTTGCCCAAGTGAACGACCCTATGAATATTTTAGACCGCTTTAAGTTCTCTTCTAATCCCAAAAACTACTCTAGATGGGAAGATGATGAGTTCATTCGTCTTTTGGACCAATCCTCTATTGCAAAAACTCATTCGGAGCGAATGGATTTGATTGAAAAGGCAGAAGAGCGGTTTATGTTAGAGTTTCCTATAGCCCCAATCTACCATTTTAATTATTCAACCCTTTGTAAGCCTTACCTTCATGATGTACGCATTTGTCCTATAGGAAGTATTCAATTCAACCGTGCGTGGATAGATGATAAAAGATAGAATGGTGGACTTACGAAGCCTTTCCAAAATGGCCTATTTTAAGGAAAGCGACGTTTTTAGGATTCGCCCTATCTTTCAATTAGGCGACCATTATTCAGCAAGCTTTGATCTTTTTATTGCCTCTTTAGAACAACTTATCGAATGGATTATTCCTGAAGGGGTTGCGAAGGAGCTTTATGCAGCTCAGGATGAGGACAGCTTGCAAGCAGGCTTTTGCAAGCTTGCGTCCCACCTTCCCATTTTTAAATACACCATGCCTGCAAAAGCGCCCTGCGCTATTGCTGTCGTTTCGATCACCCCTTCGGATTATACTGCGGGCGTAGGAAGATATATCCCCGATATGCTCAGCAGGTGGGCACTACCAGGCAAACAGTCTCAAATAGTTGGCGGAAGGACCCTCTCCTTTGAATTTGTGGATTTCAAAGGCCATAAGTTTTACCTTGCTGAATTTTTTATTCAGATTCATGACGATAAAGAGCTTTCCATCATCAGTAGCAGTCTTCCCAATCTGATCCGAGAGCTCCGCATCAATATTTTGGCAGTCTACTACGCTAGATACATCGTTTCCGTGAAATCTCTTTCCTGGGAAGAAAAAACGGTCATGATCGAAGAGAACATCACCTCTCTTTTGAATAGCCCCGCTAAAGTCAAAGAAGCCAATGTTCATGATGAAATGCAGCAGCTTATGCTTCGTCTTTCTTCTGAGGAAAAGTTTCATGATGTGAAAGAAACAATCTCTCAGCTAATTCATAATAGGCCAAAAAACTTTGACCGTGATGTGTTCTATGAGATCAGACATTTCATGAGCCTTTTTAGAGATAAATTCCTTGTGCATAGGACGGCAAGGCACGTAAGTAAAGTCATCGCAGTACTCTATCTTTTTAAGAAATTGATCAAGCAAGCAGCAAATAAGGCCCCTGAGGAGAGACATGTAAGCTTTAAATTACTAAACACTCGTCTCAACCAAGGATCTCATCAAAGAACAGTCTGCGGTATCCTGATCACGATGAACTTGATCCGGGAAACAGAAAGGTTTGATCGCAGGCACCTCCTTGAAGCGATCAATACCTATCTTCCCGATGCCGTCTATATTAAGGACTCCTATATTGTGGAACGTTCGGATGAAAAGATCCGCTCTTACTACCTGGAAGTAGAAAAAGGGGGAACCCAAGAATTTACCTTAGATGAGTTTAAAGCCCTGAAAAAAAACCTTCCCCAAGAGCTTAAGGGAAGGATTGAGAATGTGGTCCATCCCATTTTCATGCCGAGAAATGAAGAGGAGCTCATTCGCAATATCATCATTTTAAGTAGAGAGATCAAATACATACGTGATCTTCCCCAGGTGATTATTTCCTACGAGAAACAGTCCGGAGATGAACTCTCCTTTACTGTTATCTTAGTCCGTCTCATAAAGCCGGGCTCTCAAAAACCACTTCTCCAAGAGATCACCCCTCATTTAAAGGTGGTCTTTGAAGAAACTAAAATCGTTGGTTTTATCCATAAAAAATATGCAAAAGAGGCCAACATTTTTAGGGTCTACCTTCCAAAATCTCCCTATTTCCGTAAGGACTCATCGGTCGATTTGCAAAGGGCGAGAAAAAGCGTTTCAATGGAACTTATGAAAGTAATTGGAGAGTTTAGAGACTACAATGGGGGAATGATAGTAAAGCAAAGTGAAGTGCTGGAAGCCTTGAGGAACCTTTTTCTAAATGAGGCCCGTAATGAATTTTTGCTGGAAAATTTCTTCTATTCCCTTAAACCCGCAATCATGCAAAGCGTCTTATCTCCAGGTCTCTTAAAAGCCTTCTATCATATGATAGAAGAGATGCTCGTTAAAAAAGAGATCGATAGGAAGGTCCAGATAGTAGAAAAATACCTTCTTATAGTCCTTGTATCCCCTACTTCTCTTCAGGATACGCTGCAAAATCTCATCCGCAAATTGAAAATCCCCTCTTCTGATCTGACCTATTCCTATCTGGAAATTGATGGAAGTTATGTTGCGGGATACATTCTCCGCATGAGCGATCCGAAAACCTCTCCCCAATTCCAAAAAGCCATCGATAAGGTCATCGTACAGAAAAAGAGCGGGTAATGTCATTATATCCGCCAGGTACCGGTTCCGATTTGGCATCAACCAGCTCTAGACGGATAGTATGATTTCCTTTGCCAAGACCATAAATAAAATAGGGCCTTAGCTCCGGTAATAACCTTTGATGGGTTTCATCAATGGTCATCCTCACCTTATATCCATCTTTGGACAGCTCGCAATTAGAAGCGTAAAAGTCTACGAGAACGGGCCTTCCTTCTACATAGGTAAGATGGTGGCTAGGCTCGTTGTAAGTAAGGAAGGGCCTTCTTAAACTTTTTGCCCAGTCGATCTTCTTTTCATTGATGTAGAAAGTGATGGCATCAAAACATTCAAGCGTTTTCAAACCTTCCCCATAAGACCTAGCAGGAAAAACTCTCAGTGTATGCATGCCATCTTCCAAGGGAAAACGGACGGCGATTCGGTAGATCTCTTGGAAATAGTCGCCCTGCTCAATAAAAGGATCGGCAGAAGGCCCGCTATAAGCAAAATAGGGCTTATCATCCACGATAATGTGAATCGATTGTCCAAGTTTAGAATTGGGAAGTTCATTTTTTCTAAGGAAATCCGAAATATAGCCTAATGGATATCCACGCATACGTATCGAGGTCCAAAGGTTTTTAGCAGTAACAATCTTTTCATCGTGCGGTGTTTGAATGCGCACAAAAGCGCAATCTGGCTGCGGTGTTGGATCTACTGGAACAAGCTGGATTTCAGCATAGGCCCAAGAGAATAAGAAAAGAAAGTAGGCAATTTTTCTCATGGCTGTATTCCTCTTGTTTGTTTTCTTTTTCTATGATAAAACCTTTTTTTATGCCACCAAAAAAAAGCTCTTTCTACTCCCTTTACTTTACCATATTTAACGATAGTCTTGCATGGGGTATTGTCTTAACTTTATTTGCTCCCATGCTTCTGGATTACTCCCTTCCATTTCTTCCGGTTACCATGGGAACCGCAACGAGAACCATTATTATTGGGTTTTTGATCGCTATTTTTGGATTGGGACAGTTCATTGCTGCCCCCATGCTTGGAGCGCGTTCCGATCATATTGGTAGAAAGAAGGTGCTGCTCATCAGCCTTTGGGGATCTGCCTTTAGTTCAGCTCTTTCCGCAATTGGGGTTTATTCCTATTCCATAGTCCTGCTTTTTATTTCACGCCTTCTAGCAGGTGGAGCTTCCGGAAACCTTC
>DATIJO010000243.1:0-7587 GCA_035478555.1 Chlamydiales bacterium | reverse complement strand
CTAATTTAAAATAATTAATAATAAATTATTTAGTTACATATTTGTGATTGAAGTGAAATTATTGATTTAAGACGTAAAAAAAATCTCTGGAAGGAGATGATACACCTTCCAGAGATAATAGTTAGCCTTAATAGTAATAGTTAATTAGAAACGATCAGCGTGATATTGAAATTCCGGTCTATGCGAATCTGCAGGTAATCTAGGTGCGGGAAGTGAGCTACTTACTGGTGCTGGGAGCATTGGTTGAGGTGCAGGTTGACTTGATACTCTTAAGGATTTAAGTACTCGCTTTTCCATTCCATACATAGTAATTGTTTCATATTGATCATCATCAGCGTTAGCTTGATGTGCATTTTTACGCTCCATTACAACTGCCGGTGCTCCATGTCCATGCCCTGCATCATGTGCTTGAGGTGGTTGAGCAGGTGCATTTGCAGGCTGAGCGGGATATAAATCGGGTAAATCAAGATCAGTTGCGTCAACTGCTTTACCTACACAATAATATCCTAAACCGAGAAGAACTAGAGCCGTTACACTTATAGCACCAATGGTTGCAATAGTTGATAAATAGCTACTTTGTTCAACTACCTTGAAAGTAGTTTCACTTAATGTTTGTGTAGCTATTGTAGATCCCACGCTATTTGTTCCGGCCGATTGAATGAGACCGCTGATACCGGAAGTGCAAAGACCGTAGATCCCTTGAGCAGAGAGGGGTCTTGTCCAAGCAGGCATTACACCAAATCCATGCAATACAGAGTTAGCTGCTACTGCCGCTACTGCAACGAGAGCGACTTTAGTTGCAGGGTGGGCCCATGCGGCTTTAAGGGCAATAGCTGCTTTTACTAGGCAGCTTTGAGGAGCTGGCTTTGTTTGGGGTTTATTTTTGTGCGCGATCAATACTTTAATGAGCCCGAGCCTAGCATTTAGGTTGTTTTGATCTTGCATGTTTCTTGTAGGAAGGGCTGCAATTGCTTTCTGTGCAGCTTCTAAACATCTTCTAACACCCTCTGAGTTTTGATTTAAAAGAGTAAATTGGTAAGCATTTTTTAATGCTGTTTCAATTTGTGAAGGGCCAGTAAATGTAGTAGGTAGGGCGCCAGTTAGTGTAGGAAGCTTTCCACTTGTTATATAGGCAGTGGCCGATGTATGAAGTTCTTTAGCTAGTTTTGCCCATGGTCCAGAGTTGGATAATTTTGAAACTTCCCCAGCCTTAGATGCTATCATTCTTCCATATGTAGCTCTATCGCCAGTAGATACTGCTTGTGCTTGATTGTTGGCAATGATCCCGCATAATGCTTGGGCTGTTTTTTCTGCAGGACTAAGTTCTAGTTTAACTGCTGCTGGTTGTGCTGAAGCGGCAGGTTTTGCTGAATGTACGGCACGTGTTGCCATAAGATACCTCTAATTTTTTTAGTTTTTTTAATAAAAATTGAATCTAATTATGGAAAATATCTTAACACAATTTTAGTTAAAAAACAACTTAAAATACTTATTTACAATATATTGAATTTAATTTTTTAGTTGATTGTTTTTAATTTTGAAGAAAAGAAATTTTTGAAGTGAAAAATTGAGATAAAAAAAAATCTCTGGAAGGCGATTGTTCACCTTCCAGAGATTTATTAGAGCGAATTAACAATTATCCGCCGTGACCATCAGCTGGCAGCTGCTGGTGCGCCGCCATCTTCATGTACAGGAATAGGTACAGGTACTGCTGCTGGTGGTTCATGGCCGCCTGCTCCGCCATGTCCGCCGTCATGTCTAGGTGAAGGTTGTGGAGAAGGTTGTGGAGTAGGTAATCTCACATGTGGACCTCTATTGCAAAGGCCTCTAACGAGATCGAACATCCCTTGAGCAGTAAAGTGTCTAGACCATTCAGGAAGACGATCTTCTGTGCAAGCATGAGCAAGAGAGTTAGCTACAAAACCTGCGCCGACAAGACCTGCTACCCATTTAAAGGCGCTTGATCCAGAGCCTGCTAATTTAGCTACTGCTGCTGCTGCTCTTGTTGATGCGTTAGCAGCTAAGTCTGCTGCTACTTTAGCTTGTGGAGTAGCCGTTGCTATGCTAGCTGCTGATTGGGCTGCAGTTGCTGCTTGAGCTGCTGCTGCTTGAGCTGCTTCTAATGTAGTAGCTGCTTCAGCTAGATTTGCAGCATTACCTGCTGTGTTTGCAAATCCTTGAGCGTTTTGAACTGCAGTATTAATTGCTTGAGCTGCTGCATCATTTGATCCAAAGAGCCCGATAAGTCTACTGATACCGTCAGTTGCAATACCAGCCATACCTTGAACAGTAAAAGCTCTAGTAAAGCCTAAGAAAGCAGGCATTAAACCAGTAGCATGTAACACTGAGTTAACTGCTATGACAGTTGCAGCGATCCCTACTGGATGGCTGAGCACACGAGAAGCCATTTGAGCGGCTTTATAGGTGCAGCCTGGAGCATGAACGATAGGGCCATCTTCACCTTCGCCTCTATGTTGGTCAAAAGCACCACCAACGCGGTGTCTGTTCAAATAATTAATTACTTCGATTCTAGCAGTAAGATCAGCAACGTCTTTATCAGTTTTAGGAAGAGACGATAGCGCTCTAGTTGCTGCATCAACGCATCGCTTAATGCCATCTGCGTTTTTAGCAAACATAACAGCTACATAAGCAGTTTTTACACCTGCGCTGATCGCTGTCTTGTCGCCTTTTTTAAAACTGGTAGGAAGTGTATCCAAAGCTTCATATGCAGCTGTTCTTTTTGCCTGTTCTGGATGTGTATATTTACAAGCAAATTCAAAACGTTCTTTAGCAAGTTTTGCCCAGGAATTAGTTGGATAAGTTTTATTAAACTGTTGGACTTGCGCTGAAAATTGTGCAAAATTTTTGTAGTGGTTAGTGCGGGTTTTGCTACCTGCAGCTTTTCTCTCATAAAATGCAATGTCTTTGCAAAGCTTGATAGCTGTTGCTTCTACTGCTGGTGACATAGTTGCAGTTGCAACTGGTTGTTTTGCAGCTGACAAAGCTGCTACTGGTTTAGATACGGCTTTTACTGCCATAAGGTACCTCTTAAATTTAAAGTTTTTTAATAAAATTCTAATCTTACGATAGGAAATATCTTAACATAATCTAAACTAAAAAATCTACACAAATCTTTTCTTTACAACCACTTAGTATTAAAAATTTTGTTATCTGATTATTTCCATTCGGAAATAATCAGGGCACGGGCACGTTTACGGGTAAGAAAAAAAAATTTAATAGCAGTAATGCAATTACTGCCACGGCACTTTTGACTTTTGACTTTTGACTTCTGACTTTTGCCTTTATTTATGTTTGATAGCAATCATTAGATCTTCGGCTGCAGCCTGATCTAATATCCAAAGAGCTTTCTGCTGGGTAGTGCCAACAAGCTCGGAAGGAAGGATTGGGGCTTTTGGAGGTGGGAGTAAAATTCTTTTTACCATTTCTTTCTTGGCTGCACCAAATACATAAAAAGAGATATGGGAGCTATTATTGATGCAATCAAAGGTAAGGGTCATACGGAAACTATTTTTTTTAGGGACAAAGTTGGGGGCTACTGCTTCACCTTGTATAGTGAGGGCCTCGGTCTCAGGGAAGAGGGAGGCGGTATGGCCATCTTCGCCCATGCCAAGCATGACCAGATCAAAAAGATCGGGGCCTACATGGGTTTCAATTATTTTTTCGTACTCTTTGGCTTTTTTTCGGATATCACCTTCCGCTTCCATCCGAAAGATCTGTTTTTTGGGAATTGGCAGTTTGCCAAAACAGGAGTCCATCGCCATCCGGTAGTTGCTATCAGGATCGGTAGGGGGAACGGCCCTTTCATCGCTCCAAAAGAGCCAAACCTTGGACCAATCCAAGTTTTTGCCTTTGGCATAGACCTCTTCATAGATTGCTTTTGGGGTGGAGCCTCCGGATAGAGCTACGGTGAATTTGTCATTTTCTTGGATGGCATTTTTAGCAATAGATAGGAATTGATCGGCAGAAAAGGAGATGGCCTTTTCTTTGTTTTCTAATATTACTATGTCTCGTCTTTCGTCCCAATTCTTAATCATGACTTTGCAATGGTTTTTAAGGTGTCTAAGAAATGATTGCTTGTTCCCCTAAAGATAATCTCTTTAGTAAGGGAGAGTCCCAGAACATCCCGGCTTAAAAAGAAATGGCGGGGTAGATCGCATTTTTGGGGAGTTTCTCGATTGATGATGATCTTATGGGGGTCTTCTTTACTTGTGCAGAAGGAGTAGCAAAATCCCTTTTTTGCTCTAAATTGCATCGAGATAATGCCGCCACCCATCACATCCTTTCTTTTCACAGGCTTTAGCTTGAAGGAAATTTTTTTCTTCTTCAACCTGCTGACAATCCATGCTTGTAGATAAAGGGCTTGAATCTTGAAATGGATAAAAAAGGGAGTTTTCGCTGCATTGTATTCAATGACGATCGATTGAGTAGCCAGTAATTCTCTCAAATTTTCTTCCGAAAAAAAGTTAGCTGCGATCATCTCTCTCCAAGCATCTGTCCTTGCCCAATTTAAGTCGCCCACTTCTTTTTTTTCCTTATGGCGAGCAAGAAGGGACTTTGCAAAATGAGTTAAGTTTTCAGAAGTTTCCGAATCAAAAATCAGGTGGGATGCGAGCTTTTCCAATTCTGAAAGAAGCTCTCTTTCTTTGCAGGGGTTTTCAGCCCAAAGAAGATAGGTAGGAAGATCCGGGATAAGGATTGGCAAAAGGACAAAAAGGGTTTTTTTGATGGATTTTCCCCCAACTCCAATATCAATATGGTCGCAGGCAAATTGAGTATCTTTCCCTTGTGGAGAGATGACCGATACCGCGGTTTTCAGATACTCCTTCTTTTTGCGGTCATGGGTGATAAAAAGGACCCTGCAAGGAAAGTTGTCGATGATCTTCTGGACCCTAGATCTCATGAAGTCGGATCTGGGGTTTTGGTTGGTATAGACGATTAGATTAAAAAGGCTTGCTCTAGTTTTATTTTCCTTCGCTAACTTTTCCCACATCTTCTTCAGTGCATCTTCAATTTGAGCAGGAGGAACGAGGGTTAGGGCGCTCATAGCAATCTCCAGGCCCTGCCATCTTTTGCGATCATTTCGTCTGCTTCTTTAGGCCCCCAGGTTCCGGATTCATAATTGGGGAATTCTTTCGCTGGATTTCTTTCCCAATATTGCAAAAGGGGAGTGAGAATTTTCCAGGAGTGGAGAACTTCATCGGTTCTTGCAAAAAGAGTGCTGTCTCCCAAGATACAGTCCCAAATCAAGCGCTCATAAGCATCCGGAGAGGATTGACCAAAATAGGAGCCATAGCGAAAGTCCATTTTTACAGGTTGGATCGGGCTAAAAGGCCCGGGGACTTTACAGTTGATCTTCATTGAGATCCCTTCATCCGGCTGGATGCGGATCGCAAGGACATTGGACTCATTTTTTCTTTCATTGGATGTGAATAAAATACCAGGAGGGTTTTTAAAAACTACAGCGATCTCAGTTGCCCTTTTAGGCAGTCTCTTTCCGCCTCGTAAGTAAAAGGGAACTCCTGACCAGCGCCAGTTGTCGATAAAAAAGCGCATGGCAAGATAGGTTTCTACCTCTGACTTTGGACTAACATCCTTTTCTTCGCGGTAGCCCACTACCTTATCGCCGCCAATAAATCCCTTCCCATACTGGCCGCGAATGATTGTTTTAGAAAAATCTTCGTTTGAAAGAGGACGAATGGCCTCCAAGACCTTAACCTTTTCATCATGTATTGCGTCTCCCGATAAATTGACAGGAGGCTCCATTGCAACAAGGGTGAGGAGCTGCATCATATGGTTTTGCAGGACATCCCGAAGGAGACCTTCTTCTTCATAGAAGTGGCCTCTAGTGCCAATTCCGATATCTTCGGCCACTGTGATCTGGACATGGTCGATCAACTTGTTATTCCAAAGAGATTCGAATATCCCATTCCCAAATCGAAATACTAAAAGGTTCTGGACCGTCTCTTTTCCTAAATAGTGATCGATACGGTAGATCTGTTTTTCATTCAGGTACTTTTCGATATTCTCCTGCAGCTGCACAGCAGATGGGAGATCTCTTCCAAAAGGCTTCTCAATGATCACTCTGGACCACTTCTCTTTATCGTGGCTATAGATCAGACCATGTTCCGATAGCTTTTGAACGATCTGTGTGAAATATTTGGGCTGCACAGAGAGATAAAAGATCCGGTTTCCTTTAGTTCCTAACTGGCCATCTAATTGGGAAAGAAAGATTTTTAGGTTCTCATAACCTGCATCATCATCAAATTCAGAAATATGATAGAAAATCTGTTTTTCAAAGCTGTTCCAATAGCTCTCATCCAATGGAAGAGTGCGGGAATACTTGCTCACCTCTCCCTTCATCTCTTTTCGGAAATCTTCATGGGACTTAGGACGTCTTGCAAAACCCACAACCGCAAAATTGGAGGGAAGAAGACCATCTTTTCCTAGATTGTAGATCGAGGGCATGAGTTTTCTTCCCGTCAGGTCTCCCGTTGCCCCAAAAATAACAAGAATACAGGGGTCCATCGAACGGGTTGTTCTGCCTGGCTCTTCTAACGGATGCGCATTCATAATAGCCCTTTATACTTAAAAGAAGATTTCCTGTATAATCATCTCAATGATTCACATTTTTCGCTGCCTATTTCTTCTTCTCTTGCCCTTGCAGGTTTTCTGTGCAAAGCCCACAGAGCTTCTTTTTATCGTCCAAGATGCAGGTGAGACCAATGCCTTTCTTCCATTCATGAGGCTATTGGATGAAAAGAAGGTCCCTTTTCAGGTTTTAGCTGGCGGAACAGGAGAAGAGATCTTACGTAAACACTCTTTTTTAAAGGAGCACTTAACCTCAACTAAACTAGAGAAAAGCTGTCCAAGGGATAAAAAACTATCTACAAAAGAGATCGACCATTTTGTCTCTCTTTTCAAACCCAAACGAATACTTTCCGGAGTTGCTTTTGAATTCCAGGGACAGCTCATAGAAGCATTTCAAAAAAATGGCTCCAGGACTTTTGCTTATTGGGACAATTTCGGTGATGATGGCGATAATCCCTATTTTTCTACTGCCCACCTAGTCGAAAAAAAGGCAGATGTTGTGCTTCTTCCATCCCAAATAGTGAAAGATGCGCCATCTTTTAAAGATCGAAAAGAGTTGTTTGTAGTTGGTCAGCCCTCCTTGTCATTCTGGCAGAAGGGATGCATCCCTGAAGATTTCCGAAAAAAGCTCTCCCTTTCAAAAGAAAAAAAGACCCTTCTCTATGTAGGCGGATATGGGCAAGATTATGAAGAGGCCTTCTATCTATTTTTAAAGCTGCTATCTCATGGTGATTTCTCAATCTCTACTGTTCTTATCGTCCCTCATCCCAAAGTTGATGGATCATTTGAAAGAAATGCGCTAGAAGATATGTCTTTGCCAATTGATATAAGGGTAATTACCGGAGTATCGACTGTTGATATGGCTAAAATCTCAGACATTGTTCTTTGCCATCAATCAACAGTAGGTATGCAAGCTCTTGCTATTCCTAAGCCTGTTCTCTTTATCATGCCAAAAGAGCAAAACTACCAGAACTTCAT
>DATIJO010000242.1:0-2845 GCA_035478555.1 Chlamydiales bacterium | reverse complement strand
ACCTGATTAAACGGAACAAGCAAAAGGCAAAAGGCAGAAGGCTGCGGAATCATGAAGAAGGTCCAGTGGACCTTCGGAATGCGGAGCAGGTGAGCGAACAGCGGACTGGTAACGCAGAAGTGCCGAGACAGTAATTGCATTACTGCGATAGATCGTAGAAGCAATGAAATTGCTTCCTCCATACTTTTGCCTTCTGCCTTTTGACTTTTGACTTTATAAAATTGGCTTACGAATTTCGCCTTCTCTTAATCCCAAATTACCATATCTATGATAATCGATGCTGAGGGCAACTTCGCGTAAATAATAGAGAAGCTCAAACCTGCCATTGGAAAGGACAGGCTCTTCTGCGATGTGGCATGCGTTGGGTGCAGATGCCTTTTTTAATGCATCATTTGCTTTGGAGACGATGCGGACCCTTCGCATTTTTCCGCTCTTTACTCTTTCTAAAAACTCTTCCTCTGTTTCATCAACGACTCTAAGCAGCGGGACAAGGTCTACCCAATTTAAAGCATGCGACTTCGTTGAACTTGTCCAGCTGATCTCCAACGGACTTTTGCAAGTAAGGGCAGCTGCAATGACGCGTAAGTGATCAAGAAGAGGATCTTTTTCGTTCAAGCGAAGAGTGATATTTTTTCTTGGCAAATAGAAAAAGAAATTATCTTGTCCGACCAGCTTGGTCACATCCCTTTTCTCCTGCATTCTCTTCCACCAGTAGGAATAGTTGGCTGTGCTTGCATACCAGACACCAAGCTCTTCTTTACTCAGAGGGATTTTTTCAAAAAAAGCTGTCAAGCTGTTAACCCATTCATTGATGGGATATTTTTCTTGTGGAAGTTCTACCTCTTTTGGGTGCATGAGCTCTCGAAGATAATTGGGGCCGCCTGCTTTGGAGCCGGCGCCAAAGCTACTTTCTTTGGTGCCGCCAAATGGCTGCCTTCGGACAATCGCTCCTGTCATAGTGCGGTTGATATAGCAGTTTCCGGCTTCGATCTCACGGATCCATTTTTTTTGTTCTCTTTCATCTAAGCTTTGCAGTCCCGCGGTTAGGCCGTATTTAGTAGAGTTGGCAATAGCGATCGCTTCATCTAGGTTTTTTGCGCGGATCAGTCCTAGCACAGGCCCAAAGAGCTCTGTTTGCTGAGTAAAGCTTCCTAACTTCACGCCTAATTTAATTCCCGGTGTCCAAAGATTTGGATTATGAGGATCTGGATGAGGCTGCAAAAGCCACTCTTCGCCTTCGTCCAAGGTAGTTAGACCTCTTTTGAGAGCTTCGGAAGGCGCCCTTATGATGGGACCAATTTTTACGCTTAAATCATGGGCGGGTCCAACTTTCATAGAAGCAGCAGCTTCTTTCAGCTGTTTTAAGAAATGAGGATCGTCGTAAACCTCTTTTTCTAAGATCGCAAGAGAGGCGGCGGAACATTTTTGTCCAGCATGGCTAAAGGCAGAATGGATCAAATCTTTAATGGCAAGATCGCGGTCGGAAAGGGCAGTAATGATCATCGCATTTTTCCCGCCGGTTTCCGCAGCAAGATCAATTCCGGGGCGAAGCTGATGGAATTTTTTTGCGGTAGATGTAGCCCCAGTTAAAATTACGCATTTGATACGAGGGTCTTGAATGAGAAGAGAGCCTTCCGGATCATCGTTACAGTTGATAAATTGGAGAACCTCTTTAGGAACGCCCGCATCCCAAAAAGCATTCACAATATGCCAGCCCACTAACACCGCTTCTGGAGCGGGTTTAAAAATGACGCAGTTTCCAGTGATTAGACCTGCGGTAATGCCCCCAACAGGAATAGCGACAGGAAAATTCCAAGGAGGAGTAACAAGCACAGTGCCCTTTGGCCACCATTCAATGTCCTTGTAGGTCTCCATTTTTTCCATCTGCTTGCGGTAGTATTCCAGATAATCGATCGCTTCGGAGTGTTCAGGATCGCCTTCTAAAAGAGTTTTTCCGGTATCGATCATCATGACGCCAAGGAAATCATCTCTTCTTTCTTTAAATATTTGTGTGGTTTTGTGGATAAGCTTAGATCTTTCTTTAACGCTAAGATTGGACCAGGATTTTTCATGATCTTTGGCAGTTTTTAAAGCAAGCTCCAGGTGCTCCTTTTTTGCGAGCATGTAGCGAAAGAGAGGTCTCTTTGGAAAAGAAGGATCGTCCGCTTCTCCTTCGGCATTTTCCCGGATGGCCTTTCCTCCTACAACGATGGGCAGCGGATCTGGCCTATACTCATGGTATTTTTTTACAATTTTCTCTCCCCATTTCCTATTTTGAGGAAGGGAAAAGTCTGTATCTGCCTCATTATCGAAAGGAGCTTGTCCATCGACCACAACAGGCGTTCGGTCTCTATTTTGTGTCCTTCTTGGTGTATGGGAAACTTTTTGTATCAAATCGCAGCTTTTCATAAAGAAAGAGGCCTGCTGCTCCCATACTCCGGTGCCGGGCTTTAGTTTGAAGACATGCCTTAAAAAGTTTTCCGAACCAGTATTTTCATCTAGCCTTCGAATTAAGTAGGCGATGGCATGTTTAAAGTCTTCTTTCTTTGCAACTGGGCAATAGAGAAGAATACTTCCTGTAATTTCTTGTACAACCCGCCTGATATGATCTGCCATTCCTTCCAGCATTTCAAATTCGGTGTAGCCCTCTACCTGATTTTCGGATTGCAAAAGCAGGGCATAGGCAATATCAAAAATGTTATGGCTTGCGATCCCTAGGTGGACAGCTCTAGCATGTTCAGGGATACATCCATAGGTAACCATGCTTTTGTAGTTCGCATCGCTCTCCATTTTGGAGGTGTAAGGAGCTTGAGGCCAGGTGCGTATCGATGCCTCTACCTGCTCC
>DATIJO010000241.1:0-12137 GCA_035478555.1 Chlamydiales bacterium | reverse complement strand
CTGGTTTGGGACCAGTAGGTCGGGGGTTCAAATCCCTCTGCCCCGAATTACCTCTCCCCCTGCAGCCTCAAATCCCCTTAAGATCCTCTGTACTTTAGTGGATGGCTCTTTTTCTACGGAAATAATGAGGTCTAGCCCGTCCCATTCCTCTGTTGCAAAATTCTCATACAACACTTTGTAAGGTTTATCAAGTTTATTCAATATTAGCTCCATCTCATTGTGATTGGAGGAGTAGATCACCCCTATTTTCTTCTCTAGATAAGGAGAGGGTTGATCTTTTCCCAAATAGCCAAGAGAAGAGGCCCCTCTTTGCCAAGCTAGTGCAGAAATAGGAAGAGTTCCCTTAAAAGCGATCAAAAAATGCTCTAGATTATCTTTATGGAGAAGCTTTAAAAGTTCAACTTCTGATCGATCTCCTTCGAAGGCCAATACTATAGGAAGCAGGTCCGGAAGAGAGGGCGCTAAAACAGTGATGAAATTGATCAAACTGTCCAGATCTATACCAATCGTTCCTTGGTAAAGAACCATTCCTATGGAGGCTTTTTCAAAACGAGGATAAATGCGGGAGAATTCATCGCAGGCGATCTTTAAAGAAAGAGAGGCTTGCTTATCGGTGAAGCTAATCTTGTCCCAGTTAAAATCAAGCTCCCATAAGATATAATAGCCCTTTTCCATTAGCTCCTCTGCAAAGGATAACTTCTCATCCCAAAGAAGATCTTCATGTATGCCCGCAGGCAAACGGATGAGCACAGAATTAAATCCCTTAGGCGGTAAAACCTCTTCTTCAAAAATCATGGGAAAAAAGGGCTTTCCATCTAAATAAAAACTCTGATGGTCAAAGCTTGCAAAAGGGGCTTTTTCTAAAATCTCTTCGCTCATTTGAAGTTGATGAACCTATGGTAGTGGATGGAGAGATTTTTCTTTTGCCAAAGATCTAGGAAGTAGGACATCCCAAAGTTTTTCCATTCGTTCAGGTAATAGGGAGGAGGAGTTGCCGATTTCCAGCCGGATTCCTTCAGCATTGCATGGACCATCTGTTGAGAGTAGTCAGGGTCGTCTGTGACAAAGATCGCTTCGCCTAGAGGCTCTAGAACCCTCTTCAACAGAAGGGCAAAGGGCTTCTGAACAAGCCTATGCTTAGAATGGCGGTTCTTTGGCCAAGGATCAGGAAAATTGATATAGACGCGGGATATAGAACTTTCGGTTAGATAGTGCTCAGTAAATGTCTTTGCTTCCCCAAATACAGTAAGAAGATTCTTTAGATTTGCATTCTTGCCGCGGGCCCAGATCTTTCTAACCCTATCGATCCTTTTTTCCACCGCGATCCAGTTGTATTCCGGGTGGGCCTTCGCCTTCTCTATGATCCACTCCCCATTACCGCTGCAATATTCTATTGCTACGGGAGCCTCTTTTCCAAATAGTGACGAAAGAGATGGCAAAGGATATTTTTCATATCCTGAAAAATGGGAAGGAAGATAGAAAAACTGCTCCAACAGAAGAGGTCTTCTCTCCTTAAAGGTAACAGGGATCCAAAGATCTTTTGCCTTAATAACCATAGAGGAAAATTATAGTGATTGGCAACGATACTCTCAAGGACCATGAAAAAGATTCAGTTGCTATTTTGGTCATTTTCGATTATTCAAGATAGGAACCAACCTGTGAAGGGAGACAGAAAAGATGTATAAAAAATTGCTATTAGCAGTCATACCACTACTACTGATCAGTGCTACACCAGATACTCAACCTGAGACTAAAGAAATTGCTAAAATAGAAAAAAGCGCCTCTCCCATTCCTCTACCAATCATGGAAAAGAAAAGGGCAAGTTTAGACCTCTCAAAAGTCTTTTTTGCATCTCCTATCATCTACTCCCTCCTGATCTCCATGTCGGTCTCCTCTCTTGCTATCTGGCTCTATTCTTTAGCCACTATCAAAGAAAAAGATATTGCTCCAATTAGCTTCATCCAATCGGTGAAAGAACAGCTAAGAAAGAAGCACTATGATGATGCGTTAGCCTTCTGCGAAGGGAAAAATCTTTTCTTAAGCAAAATGCTCAGCTGTGGGCTTCAGAACCGTTTGCATGGATCTGATGCCATGCTAGATGCCATGAAATCAGAAGGTAAGCGGGCATCTGCTGCAGGATGGCAAAGGCTATCTTTACTAAATGATATTGTGGTAATAGCTCCGATGTTAGGCCTCTTAGGAACTGTGATCGGTATGTTCTATGCCTTCTATGATGTAAACCGCTCGATGGAGAGTATTACCGCTCTTTTTGATGGTCTAGGCATAGCAGTAGGAACTACCGTTGCTGGTCTGATCGTCTCGATCCTCTCGATGATCTTCCATACTACTCTCAAATATCGTTTGGTAACAGCTGTCAGCTTGATAGAAAATGAAGCTCTCTCACTTGCATCACTCATTGAGGCTTAAGCTATGAGACTATCTCGCTATTCCAATTTTTCTGTTTTTGATCTTTTTGGCTTATTTCGAACGCCTCTTTTCGTCCGTGTGCGCACACACTGTCCTCAAAGAGGAAACCTTTACAGGCGTTCAAAATCAGCTCAAAATTCTCTAAAAACATTTAAAATTCTAACAGCGAGATAGCCTCATTATGGACCTTCTCCCAGCAGATGAACTAAAGCCAAAGATGACCTTCAACTTCGCTCCGATGATCGACTTTCTCTTTTTGATGCTCTCTCTTTATGCAACCCTTGCAATTACAAGAGCTACCATTCTAGAGACTAATCTTGAGCTTGTGAAGCTCTCCACACCTGAAAAAGAAAGTGGCTCTTACGCAAGCGCTATGCACCATGTCAATTTAGGTGTGGGAGAAAATGGGAGATACAAATGGATCTCTGAATTTCAAAGCTATTCAATGGACAATGAGCAAGCTGTCCAAAATGAACTAGTCAGACAATATGAGCTAGGGTTATTTCCTAAAGATAAAGCAAAAACTGAGATTTTGCTTCACATAGACCGCAGTGCTCCTTGGGAGCCGATCGCAAAGCTACTCTTTTCTATTAGGGAAATTGGATTTAACGCTTTCCCTATCTATGAGTCTGATGCAGACTCAATTCAGGGAAAGCGTTAATAAGAAGTTTTAAGCCTTCTTGGCGCCTGAAACTACACCTTTTAGTGCTAATGCCGCTAAGGACTTTCTACGAGCATTAAGATCAATAGGAGGCGGAGTAGGTTTTTTAGGTTGCTGATCTTTTTTGATCCCATCTTCAATTCTTCTTACAGCTGTAGCAACTGAAGCAGCGGCTTTAAGCGTAGTTAATTGCAATTTCTGTGGGTTGTCAAGGCGTGGTGTAGGAGGAGGACTGACGCTAGGGCTTTGAGAAACTAAAGGAGCTAAAGAACTCCCATTACGAGCTCGAGGCGTAACCGCAGAGAGTTGAACTGAACCTCTTCTTTGAGGAGAAGTCGGATCAATAACAGGAGGTTGAGGAGTCTCAACCACAGGCGTTATCCTAACAGCAGTAGGTCTCATCGTTTGGAATTGTCTAGCACCGATAACACGTTTTGGTGGTTGATTAACTGTAAAAGTCTGAGTCTCTCCGGTCTCTGATTTTGCACTGCGAACTCTAGGAAGCCCGGTTAAATCAGCATCTCTACTTGAAGGTGCTGGGCGTATTTTATCCGCTTGTCCATCTGTTCTAGCTAGTCGTGATAACTCTTTAAGAGCTTCTTCTGCTTCTGCGTCAAACGCACCAGCAATGCCGGTTACTCTGATAAACTTGTTAAATTGAGTTCTAAGAGCTGCTTCTATAGCGTTTATATTTGTACTTACCAAACTTCTTGCTAAAGAGGGCTTATATGCAAAGATAGCTGCGTATAAGGCTAAATTTGCAGGAAGTATCCTCTCAAATCGATATTGTTGTAGACCATTTTTTACAACATCAAGAAGGACCATTGCGTCAGGTAAATGTCTTTCTAAATTTTTGTTATGTAAGGCACGACCCCTAATAAATATACCAACGTCTTTTAATTCCCTACCAAATTTACTTTCTAAGTTTACAGTAAACCCTTCTTTGGCAATACATCTTACAATACTATGAAATAATATCTTTAATCGCATAATCGCGGTTTCTTCATCCAAAACGTTATCAATGACTTTACCAAGGACATTTAGCTGTCTTGGGATCACTTTTAGTTTGGACTGAGAAATATTTGCCCGCTCATCATGGCTTAGTGAACTAAATTCATTTGCCAATTCAACCTGGAGTGCTTTTAAAGTGCCTCTATGTTTTATATCAACGGTGTAAACAAGATTTTGTAAACATGCCACTCTTTTATCAAATTTTTCATGCTTTGGGATAGTGATGGTCTTTTCTTTATAACTTTGCGCAAGAGAGCTAATAGGTTTCGTTAAAAGACCCCCGAAGAACAAGATCGACATGGAAGGTTCCCAATTGAAGAAAAGATTTTTTAAACTATAAGCTAAACCGACTGATCCAACTAAGCCGCAGATCTTATCTGCTGTTGAAAGCGAACCAAATAGCTCAGTAAGATTGTGTTTTTTTATTTCTGCTACAGCTTTATCAGCATAAGGGGCGAAATCTTCAACATACCCCCTAAATTTATTAGCTGTATCTAATGCGTCAAATACTACTGACATAAACTTAATCTCCTATTTTATCGAAGATATTATACTTCACTTTTCATTAAAAAGGAAGTAGTGAAAAAAATTTAGAAAATTAAAGATTAAAATATTTATTTTGCATTTTAGAATAAAAAAAAGATGGCCCCGCGCACGTCGCAGGACCATCTTCAGAAATGTAGGCTAGTTAAAGCTTACCAAAGACCTAAGATTTTTTTCCGTTTAACAGGCTCCTCAGTAAAAGTCACCTCTTCAAGAAAGGCATCAGCATCATCTCTTCCTTTTCTTTCAGCAGTTAGACGATGGCCATCCGCGCCATAAACTGCATCCTCTGCCTCAGTTTGTTCAAGATGATCTCTAGCGCTAGTCTGTAAGCTATCAAGATCAAAATCACCGTCAGCATCAAAACCGGTAGGTTGTGCCGCTTCGTCTAAAAAGCCATCTTCACTTATTGCATCACTCTCGGTTCGCAAGCGGACAGCAGATGCGCTAGTGAAAAATTCGCTCGGTTTAGCTGCAGGTTTTCCTGGTTGTTGTTCTCCAAGATCTTTAAATGCCGCTTTATGTTGAGCAGCAGCTGTAGCTATCAAGGAAGGCGCTCTAACTGGTTGAGCTGGTTTCTCTTGTTGATAAGAACGTTTATTCTCGCGAGCAGCTTTATCCCTGTCAGCTCCTGCACCAGAAAGACTTACTGCCGGAGGAAGACTTAAAGGAAGATGTTCCACTTCTCTTGTAAGTGAGACAGCTGAAGGCAATCTTGCAGGTTGAGGCATTCTAACTGTAGCAACAGAAGCTGCACTTGCTGCAGATTGTTGTTGTGCAGTTGGTTTGTCCTTTTGAGCGGTCGCAGCAGCGGAT
This sequence comes from Chlamydiales bacterium, assembly GCA_035478555.1. Lineage (GTDB taxonomy): Bacteria > Chlamydiota > Chlamydiia > Chlamydiales > SM23-39 > DATIJO01. Next base: position 6,679 of record DATIJO010000241.1, on the reverse strand, counting down.
GTTTTCCCCAAAGATGCGCTAACTGGCGCTGCAGCAGGTGCTTTTGGCGCTGGAGCAGCAGGTAGTTTTACGAGAGGAGTTGCGATAGTTGCTCTATCTGCCTTTTTTAATAGAACAGCTTGCATTTTACTAAGATATCCAAAAGCGTTTTGAACATCTGCAGGAACTTTAGGATCTTTTAGGCCTGTATATCCCAATTTTTTAAATTTATCAGCTGCTAAAGCTTTCATTTCATCTGCTACAGTCTTTCCGCCTGGAAGAACAGTAGTGAGTGTAAGATCTGTACGACTAGCTACTATTACTCTTAAGCGTTCCATGTCAGCTATGAAATCTTGATTTGAATAAGCAACCGAAGCTGCGCTTGCTGCTACTGCAGCTACTGCATGTTCGGCTTCTTTTTTTGGTTGTGCTTTTGATACAGATGCAGCTACTAAACTAGATACCACGTCTTCAGGTTTTTTTGGTTGTTCAGGTAATTTAGAAGGAGCTCTTACAATAGGTGGCCTTTCTGCAGCTGAAGCTGTCGCTATTGCTACTGGAGGAAGTTCAGTTGCGGCTACAGTTCTAGCGAGTGAATCTCTAGAAGCAGGTCTTTCTGTAGGTTCCATCTCAAGTGAATCATCTAATTGATCAGTTTCGGCTTCAGTTTGAACGTGTAAATCCCTAACTGCAGATCCTCGGTAAGCCAATCTTCTATCATGATGAACTCTTGGTGATTCATCAACGTCTGATGGTTCTTGCTCAATGTCTGCTTGCTCTTCAGCATGTAATTGTTCTTCTTCAGCTTCAATTCTTAAGGCTTCGGCTTCATCCATCTTCAATTTTGATATATAGCCACAAGCTCCTGCAAAACTTAGTAAACCAATAGTTCTTGCAGAAGGAAGCAACTCACCAAAGACAAATAGGGATACTCCCCAATTTAGCAAACCTAAAGCGCCACTTGCTAGGCCGTTGTTTTCAGCGGTATTGAGGTGATTATACGCAAAGCTGGCGACATTCACTGCTACATCTGTATATGGTTTAATCTTCGGATGAGCTTTACCAAACTCTTTATATTTAGGAGCTGCCAATTTGATTGCTCCTGCAATGCCCTCGCTGCCCTTGGCAACGCAAAATTTGTAAACTGAAAATAATGAAGGACTAGACATGATTGATCTCCTTAAATGTAATTATTGTTTGCAAATATTATAGCAAAATAATGATTAAATTAAAATAAGTAATTTTAATAATTTTCAAAATTATTTTATACAAACTAAAATATTTACTATTACATTAAGAAGGCTTTAGCTCTTGAGTAAGAGGATTTTGAGATTATCTCTTATGCGGGCTGAGGATCGTAGTCCCTACGATCGTATTTTGGGAACCTTACAATAATCGCAGAGGTGTTATCGCATCTGCTTCCATCTGGACGGTTAACTGTTGCCTTAAATTGCCCTACTACTGCAGACCCAACCACTTGATATGCAAGATCTTGTAAGGTATTTTTAGCATATTGAAAGAGACCGTTGCTATAGACCGATGAAGGAGCATAGTCCCAAGCTCCATCGGATGCGATCATCACGAAGCTTCCCTCGTCGATTTTATCTGCTGGCATGGCAGTAATGGTAGGACGAGAAGAAATACGTCTGTCCATATTGCCATCACCAATAGTTCTTCCTGGCGCAAGGTCTCCCCAAAATTTATTATCTTTAACACGGCAAGCTCGGTTTTCAACAGGATCATAAGCTCCGCCACGCGCTTCAAGGGAGGCCCTTTCTTCCTTAGGCTTATGGTCTCTGCTCATCGGGGTTAATTTGCCATTTCTTACTAATATCGCTCTAGTATCGCCGACGTTAGCATTGAACAGCGTATGGTTCATGGCAATAGAGAAGTTTAACGTAGTTCCGGTTGTTTCACCCCTTGCATAGAGCCTATCGTTTAGCTCTAAAGCAGTTCTATTGATAGCATTGTTGATTTCAAGATTGGTTAGTTTTTTGTAGGAACAACATTTTTTCGCTTCGGCTTTGAGATTTTTTTTAAAGCATTCAAGAATATTTTGCTTCACAAATTCAGCCGCTGCATCCCCTTGACTGTGACCATCGCAAACACCCCACATGCGGAAAGGATATTTATACTTTCCAAGCACTACAAATCCTCTATAGGCAAAAATTCGATCCTCGTTGTAATAACCGTTGTTTCCTTCCTTGCTTCCCATATGTGTTGCAGCAGCATATTGAAATCTTTCTTTATCTGGGCAAACGGGGCAATCCTTTGTGGTAATTTTGCTGATCGGAACTAGTATGTTTCTCTGGCCTTCCTTAAAGATCGATCTCGTGCTGGCGATCGCACTCTCTGCGGCTGCTCTACTTGCAATAAAAACAACATGATTCTCTTTTTTATCATTAGCATCTGCAAGCGCTGCTCTCTCTAAACTCTGCTGATTCCTTTTTTGAGCGCCCTTAAGAGTAGTACAATAAGGACGGTGCTCTCTTGTCCAAGCATCCATTTTGGATTTATGCTTTGGTGCAAACCAGAAGTACCTGAAAAAGGAGGTACAGCAAGAGGGCTTCTTGGGTGCAGCAACAGTTGGTTTCTTTTTGTGAAATTCTAAAATGTCTCTAATCCTTTCCAAACGCTCTGCATCATTAGGATCTTTTTTAGCAACCGCTTTAAATTCTGCCGCTAATTGAGAGGCCCTTTGTTTGTATTTGTCGAAATTTTTGAGGACGTTTGCAGGCAGCTTTGTATTTCCTTCGGTCAATTCCCTAAATAATGCTCTGATTCGAAGAAAGAGTGGGGGCGCATTTTTGGTTACTCTAGCAAGAGTTGCAACAATGGAGGCCAACAGTTCTGATTCTTTTTTTCCTTTAGTTGGTAAACGGGAAAATTCTCTTTGTAGAGCTACAAGCGTATCATTGCACTGGCACATGATATCGAGAATTTGTTCGTCGGTTTTGCTTTTCAATTGCTCATGAAAAGAGGCGATCCTCTGAGAAAGGCTTAAAACAGGTTTTCTTGGTTTCAAGGAAGAACAGATCAATCTATCTGCTAATAGCGCAACTACTCCAATAGCAGCAATGGTTGAAGCAGCAATGCTTGCGTTTTGAGGGACGAAAATATTTCTCTTTGCTAGGTGATTGACCATCAAGTGAGCTGTCCAGCCAAAAGCTGCCAAGCCAAAAGATGATGCGATAAAAAGTGATTTTGCAATCCGGGTGCATCCGGGAGTAAATAAACTGGTAGGGAAGCAGCTCTTCGCTATTCTAGAACAACAGGTAGATACCATAAATCCTCATGTATTATTATTTATTATTCAAAGGCCTTAACATTTATTGAACCAGTCAGTGGTTCGATCTGTCTTAAGATAGAAGGCCTTGCAGCCGCATCTGCTTCAATTGCTCTCCTTACAAGCGGTAATAGTTGAGATAATTCTCTTGGAATAGCCCCTTTTGCTTTTTTCGCTCTAGCTTCGTAGTCTATGCACATTGCTAAATAAGTCATTTGATGTCTAGTAACGTGCTCAGTTCCGCCTCCAACTAAATAACCGCCTAATCTTTTTACTCTACTATATAGATATGCTCCGGTGCCTTCGTCTTCTTCAGGGAAAGACAGCTCAGGGTCGCTATCTCCATAAAGACCGACCGGTCTTCCGTAAATCCTTTCCACTTTATCTTTGTACTTATCTTTTGCATGGAGAGCTCTCAAAACATCAGGAGTTGACGGGAGGGAGCCTTGCGCTGCGGGGCCTTTAGGGAGCCTAGCATCTCTTTCTTCGTCTGGCATTAACTTGATCTTCTCTGTTCGGGTTGGACAGAGGTCAAGTTGACCTTTCTTGTCTTTAAATACTATCTGTGTGAATTCAAACCAGTCTCCGTTTTTGTCCGTAGGATCGTCTTCTCTGATTGTTAGCAATCGAGTGTCCTTTTTATGCTTATCGTTAAGACCACGAATTTCACATTTTGCAAGAGTAATGGGACCACCCAAAGAGAGAATAGCATCCATGCCTTGCTTTGTAGGACGGACTACTTTTTGTACCAATTGAGGTACTGTGCAAACATAAGGAGAAGCTTTTTTTTGTAATTTTGATAAATCTTCTCCTCTTGCTTTTAAGCGCTCAAATATTGCTCGATCTGGTTCTGATTGAGGATATCTAGGATCGCTAGGTTGGATTGTCTCATTTGCCAATTTAACGCTATCTTCATATCTATCTGGACCCGGTTCTCCGTGTCTATAAGCAAAATCGAATCTCATTTGTACTTTTTGTCTTTCTAGTGCCAATTCATCAGGAGATAACCGACGTTCTACCTTGGAATAAGTTCCAAATACAAAAGGATTTATTGTCTCTGTGCCATCTACCTGTGTATCAGCCACTACTGGACGAGGCGTGGGTGTCCTTGGATCTTTTCTCAGAATTTCTTTGTTTTGAAATCCTTTAAGAACATTGAAAATAGCCACGAGTATTTGATAATCTTTTTCGAATTCCTTAGGTTTGCCCCATTCTTTATAAGCGTCGTTGTGCGCTTTCATTACAAGATTGTACTTCCTTCCTTCATCAGGATCATTTAATACAATCTTTCTTAACTCATCGATTTGAGTACTGAAATTGTCCCTATCTGGCTCCTGAAAATTGAAGGGCTTAGGGGTAGGCTTTGGAGTTGGCCTAGGAGCCGGAGTAGGAGAAATTTTTTCTATCTTATTATTAAGTCTATAAGCGCCGTAGACCACAGCACCTGCTACAGCGTTACTTAAGCGGATTGGGTCAAAGTGCCAAAAGGTGTTCCATGCTTGAAAAATTAAGGGAACTACACCAGCAGCAAACACTCCCCATTGTATTATGTTTTTAGTCTTTTGTGAAGATCTCGTATAGTGAAAGTGAACAAGTTTTATACATTCATCGGCTATCTTGTCAATGTGAGTATAGCCAAGAGCTCCAATACCGCCTACCATAAGCGTAGAGCCTGTTTGAGTGAAGCCACTATAAGCTAAGCATGTACCTGCAAGAAGGCTAGCACCTGCATAGAGAGAATTTCTTTGAACATTACTTGTCATATTACCGTCTATTGATCATTATTATTTTTGCATTAATTATACAATAATTGAATTATAATTTAAAGTAATTTTGTATTTAAAATTATTTATTTTGAATAATAAAAAATTTTATTTAATAAAAAATGCAATTAAAAATTTCAAATCTCTATGGCTTATTTGAGCACGAGTTGGTGCAGAGCCTTGTTTGGATGCATTTAGCTGTCTTGCTAAACTAACCATTTTTAACCTCCAATTAAAAAAAAGCAGGGATATTTTTTCTTAAAGGATTATTTAAATAAAGTTAAAAAAATAGTTTAACTGACAAAGATATTTTTAAATTTTACTAAAGAAGTGAATTGCCCAGGATAGGACTCGAACCTACATACCTTACGGCACCAGATCCTAAGTCTGGCGTGTCTACCAATTCCACCACCTGGGCAAATTAGACATTTAAGGTTATATGTTAGAGATATGCCCAAAAAAAGTCTTTTAAAAATATTTCCTACCCACTATTCAGAAAAATAAGATGGGACGAATACTTGTTTCTTTTCTTTTGCTTATAGCTCTGCGAGGATATTCCGATATCATGGACCTCCGCTGCGAAGAGAATAGTATTTTTGTTCGCTTGGAAGAGATTGTCTGCCAGCTTCAAAAGGTCCAGAAGGCCATTGTAGAAAATGAGGCTGAGAGCGCCCAAGAAAGAACTGATCTTTTTTTCTTATTTGAAGAAAAGTCCCGCCTAATTGAGGCAGCAGACAATATGCTTTTAGCTATTCTGCAGAAAATGATCCCCTTAGACGACCCATTAAGAGATAAAAAAGTTCTTCTAGCCCATTCCGCCTTAGTCTATTTATACAAGCTCCAATCCCAGGCGGATTTTACCGATTTCGAAATGCTGAAGAACAACCTATCAGCTCTAAAAAAGACCTATTTTTCACCTATTTTAAAGGGATATCAAAGAGACCGCCCCCGCTATAAACATAATCCTGTTCCTTGCCCCCCTGAAAGGAAGTAAGAAGTCAGAAGTAAGAACTCAGAAGGATAGTGGAAGCAATTGCATTGCTTCTACTTATACTCGCAGTTATGAAATTACTGCCTCGGCACTTCTGCCTTTTGCCTTCTGCCTTCTGCCTTTTTCGCCCTTTTGGGGCGAAAATACGTTGCCAAAATCCCATCCTCTTTAATAAAGTTATTTATTCTACAATCGGGTAGTCATGGCAAACAAAAAAAAGAAACAGAAAGCTCCCTGGGCGGTTTTTGCTGCTATCATCCTAGCAATGATCATTGGCCCTCTTGTCAAAACAGATAGGGGCGTCTTTGGGGTTACTTTCTTTTCTATCTTTAATTTATTGGGAACGCTTTTTCTCAATGCCTTGACTTTGATCGTAGTTCCACTGGTTGCCTCTTCGATCATTACGGGAATTGCTAGAGTTGGCAATGAAAAAGATTTCAAGCGAATAGGATTGAAGACCCTTGGTTTTTATCTTAGCACCATCCTTCTTGCTATTTTGATCGGGGTTCTTTTTGTAAATCTTCTTAATCCTGGGCTTACAATAGGCGGAGAGCCGATCATTACCCCTGAAAAAGGCAGCGCGATCAAAAGCTTAGAGGCCAAGATCCAAGGAGAGGGGTTTTTTAGCAGGTTCTTAATCCATATCATTCCTTCCAACAT
>DATIJO010000240.1:0-10443 GCA_035478555.1 Chlamydiales bacterium | reverse complement strand
AGAGATCTTGAAAAAGCCCAATGTAAAGGTGCATTTTCAAACACGAGTAAAAAAGATCGTAGGATCTAAAGAAAATGTAACAAGCGTTGTGATCAATGAGAAGGGCAAAGAGAAAAGTCTACCCATCGATGGTGTATTTTTAGCGATTGGATCTACTCCCAATACCGAACTCTTTAAGGATTCTTTGGAGCTGGATGAAAAGGGTTATATTTTTCTTCAAAAGGGACAAAGGACAACAGTACCTGGCGTATACGCTATCGGTGATATTGCCGATCCTATTTATAAACAGGCAATTTCAGCAGCCGGAGATGGGGCAAAAGCAGCAATAGAAGCTTACTATGAAGAGCTTTCCCATACCCAATCTACCCAATCAGAACAGAAAAAAGAAGAAGCCTCACAACCGGTGGTTGGAAAAGTAAAAGAGATTGAAAGTCAGCAAGAATTTGAAAAGATCATCAAGACAAGTCCTATTCCCGTGATCGTCGATTTCTACGCTTCTTGGTGCGGCCCCTGCAAACAGATCGCTCCCATCTTTGAACAAAAGGCCAAAGCTCTTTCTAAAGACTATCTTTTTCTTAAAGTAAATGTGGACTCCGTGTCCTCTCTAGCTGAAAAATACTCGGTCCGCAGTATGCCAACCACTATTCTCCTAAAAGGGGGAAAAGAACAGGCTAGGCATGTGGGCAGCTCAGAGATTGTTCAGATGTTAGAAGAATGTTCACCTAAACGGTGAACAAAGGCAGAAGTCAAAAGTCAAAAGGCTGCGGAATCATGAAGAAGGTCCAGTGGACCTTCGTAATGCGGAGCAGGTGAGCGCATAGCGAACCGGGCAAGTGCCGTGGCAGTGATTTCATCACTGCACTATTTCAGCTTCAGAAAAGCTTGCTTTACTGACAAATTCAGCTAAATTTTTACTGTGGATATGAAGATTGTTCACACGGTACTTCTTATCTTTGAAAAGAAGAAAGGGAATCTTTCTACCTTTTTCGTCCACTTCCCATAGATATTGGAAACGCGAGGCGTCGAAAACGCAAGCTTCATTGACAAAACCAGGTCCCAAAGAATCATTTTGAGGATCGATCCCTCCTAAATATTGACCTAAAGCGGCAGCATCGAAAATAGAATTAAATTCTGTAAAATAACGAGAGTAGAGTTTTGGGTTTTTGGCCTTTTTCCCCAGTCTATTTACAAGTTTATGATCTTTTGAATACTCAGGCATAACAATTGGGAGAAAGTCGATGTATTTTTTGTGGTACTTATTTTTAAATTGCCCAAGCCTTTCCATGTCCTGGCCGCCAAGATGGGCCTTTTCTACCACAAAGTCTAAAAACTTATGCAAAGGAGTAGGATTTGCGACATAGAGAAATCCTGCGACCCCTTTTTTATCGTTATCAAAAGTTGCGGCGATCATCCCTTTATAATTTTTCTTGAAAGTGGGAAATAGGGTTGTGAGATCGGTGTAGAGCAGAACGTCATTTTCTAAATGAAAGACATCTTTTAATTTATACTCTACAAGAAAATCGTAAAGATAAAAAAACCTCTCAGTTGTGAAGATCCAGAAGCCTCCTCGAAAAGTCCTATCTTGAGCCGATTTTGCAAGAAATTCTTCATGCAAAGGATCTTTTGGAAGAGATTCAGTTGCTACAAAGGTGACCTTTTCTCTGCATTCTAATGATAAATCCTGCTTTGAAATTTCAGAGGCAACGAGATAAATTGGACTATTTGGATTAAATTCTCTTGCCTGCTCTAAGGCTAAAGTTAGATAGGGAGGCAGTTTAGGTCCTAAATGGATAAATACAATCGGAGGTGAAACTTCCGGCGCTTTGGACATTCCATGAAGAAAAGAAAAACAAAAAATAAAAATGGCTAATATCGTTTTCATAGATAATAATTATGCATAAAAACGATTTTCGAAGCAAATCTTGAAGAGATCTCATGTATTGGATACAGAACTATCAGCTTTTTCTCTTTGATTTCGATGGGCTTCTTGTAAATACCGAACATCTTCATTTCCAAGCCTATATCAATACTTGCGCGAAGCGTGGTTTTCATTTGAACTGGGGCTTTTATCAGTTTTGTGAAGTTGCCCACTTAGGCGGTGATGCGATACCCGATGCCCTCTACGCAGAATTTCCCGATATGAAAGCTTGCGATCCTAACTGGGCAGCTTTCTATGCAGATAAGAAAAATGAATACAAAAAGCTTCTTCTATCAGGAAAGATCGAGCTAATGCCAGGTGTGGGCCCTCTTCTTCAATCTCTTCAAGCTATGGATATCAGAAGATGCGTTGTAACCAATTCTCCCAGAGAACAAATTGAGATCATTTCTTCCTACCTTCCCTTATTAAAAACGATTCCTTATTGGGTGACCCGCGAGCTCTACGAAAAAGCAAAGCCTCATCCCGAATGTTATTTAAAAGCCATTCAGCTTTACTCGAAGCCCAATGACCGTATTATTGGTTTTGAAGATAGCGTTAGAGGTCTAAAAGCTCTTTCTCAAACACCTGCTATCTCAGTTCTTATCTGTGAGTCCCACTATCCTCATCTGAATGCAATCCAAGATGAGTATGAGGCGCTTCATCATTATGAAACCTTTGATGCGATCCCTCCGTCAGGCCCTTAGGAAAGTCAAAAGTCAAAAGGCAAAAGGCAGAAGTGCCGAGGCAGCGATTTCATCGCCGCAGTATATAAGTAGAACCAATGCAATTGCTTCCACGGCACTTCTGCGTTCTGCCTTCTGACTTTAGTAGTGTACTTTAACTAGAAAAAGCCCCTGCGGAGGAGCTGCAAAGCCTGCAAGTCTTCTATCTTTAGCTTCAAAGATGGAAGGAACTTGATCGGAAGAAATAGAGCCATCCGCCACTTGTAGAAGAGTTCCTACGATGTTGCGCACCATTTTATAGAGAAAACCGTCTGCTTCAAATTCCAGGCGAAGACCTCCCTTTTGAGGAATAACATCTAGCCTTTTCATTGTTTTGACAGGTTTATTTTTAGCGCAGCCCTCGTTTGCTTCATTTGCAAAAGAGGTAAAGTCAAGAGTTCCGATAAACTCTTTGGCTGTTTGTTCTAGAAGTGAGATATTGATCTTTTTATGGATGTGATAAGTATACAGCCTCTGAAAAGGATCCATCGTTCTATCTAAATGGATATGATAGTGGTAGATTTTGCCGGAAGCGCTATATCTTGCATGAAAATCGTCAGTAACTTCTTCAAGATCTAAAAGCCGAATGTCAGGAGGAAGGAGTCCGTTCAATGAGTAGAGCAGCTTTTCTTTTTGGAAACTATTCACTGTTTCAAAATGAGCCGTTTGCCCGATAGCATGAACACCTGCATCTGTTCTGGATGATCCCACTAGGCCAATTTTTTCTTTTAGGACTGTCCCAAGGGCGTCTTGGATCTTTTCTTGGATGGACGGTCCATTAGGCTGCACCTGCCAGCCTTGATAGGCGGTGCCATCATAGGAAATAGTTAATTTGTATTTCTTTCGCATAAAAAAGTAGCCAGCTCTAGATCGAAGGGGGTAGTGATCTTAATATTTTTTTTTGACCCCATCGTAATTTTGACGGGTTTCCTTAAGAGCTCGATCAGGGCTACATCATCTGTGACCTCGATATTTTCCCGGTAGGCTTTTTGAAAGCCTAGGGTGAGAAGATCCCTTTTTATTGCCTGAGGGGTTTGAATCTCCCATAAAGAGCTTCTTGGCACTGTTTTGACCACTTGGTTAAAAGAGGTGCACTCCTTCATGGTATTGCTAACGGGAACGCCTAAGGCGCTAGCTCCGATTTCAAAAGCATCCTTTAGAAGTTCAATCACTTGCGATTTTTCAGGAAAAGGCCTTGCCGCATCATGGATACAGATCACATCGCAAGTTGTTTTTTGAAGTCCCGAAAATACCGAATCCTGCCTTCTTTCTCCCGGAAGTGCAAAGGCTATGGGCTTGGAAGATGAGCTAAAAAAATGTTGATAGTGGGGTTCGCAAACGACCACGATTTCTGAGATCGTGGGTATCTCAAGAAAAAGGTCAAAGCTATGAAGAGCTACAGGTTTTTTGAGTAAGGAGAGGTATTGTTTTGGTAATGTTCCCCCAAAACGGCTTCCCTTTCCTCCTGCTAATAGGATCAAAGAAGTGGTAAACATAGAGGGGAATGATAACATAGTAGAAAGAAGCCCAAAAGGATAAACTTTTGGGCTCTTTGTAGAGTAAACTACGATAGGTGTTTATTCACCAGTTTAGTCATTTCAAACATATTGATGGCTTTTTTGCTGCCGCCAAAAACTTTTGAAAGTTTGTCATCTGGAACAATGTTTCTTTTGTTTTTTGGATCTTGCAATTTGCGAGATTTAATATAAGCCCAGAGCTTTTTTGTAACTTCAGTTCTTGGCATTGGACCTTTTCCAACAACCTCTGCGAGATCTTCGCTCACCTTCATTGGTTGCATGAATTTCGAATTTTTTTGCTTAGTAGCCATATTCTTTAACTCCTTTGATATGACTGATATTAGAGGATTTTTTCAGCAAGCTCTTGCAAAATCCCTAGAGAAGCTCTCGAGCTCACAAAAGAAATCTTTTATCTCTAGAGGGGTTTTATAGTCAAAAAAAATCGCATATTTGGCAATAATATGTTGTTTTTTTCATGTTTTCCAAGCAATCTGCAGGTGATACGGGAATAAATTCAAAAGCTGGACATTTGACAAAGCCGGCGCCACAGATTTGAAGCAGCGAAGTGGCGCTGAAACAGCTCAACTTATATAGGTTGAGCGATGGAAGCGGCTTCAAAGATGGGGATGACGGCGAAGTCAAAAACCAACTTTTGAGTTTATTTGCGTATGGGGAGTGGATAAGAAAATGCATGAACGAATATTAGAAAATTTGAAACATGCTCAAAGTCTACCTGCAAAGATCCGTGTGCTAAATGCAGAGATTCAGGATCCTAAAGAGATAGGACCGATTTTTGCAAAACTTAGTGTCGAAAGAAAGTACATCGTCAAGCAGTTAATTCTTTTGGACCAACTCTCTGTTGTCTTCCCTCCAAAAATCAATACCGTTCCTATAAAAAATATCGAAAAGCTTTTAGATGATCTATTAGAGATCGACAGGTTTTATCATGAGATTGGGGGACTTGTTGGTTATCACTTAACAATCTTGAAGTTCTTGGAAGCGCCAAAACAACAGGGAAGCCACGTAGGACAAAAATTTTTCCCTCCCGGTTTTGTCGATATCTCAAAGGAAGATGAAAATGTGCGGCAAATGGTCCTATGGGGGATTGAGCATCTTCCTGAAATTTCTGAACTCTATCCTTTGGGAGGAGCGGCTGACAGACTGCACTTGCAAGATCCCATTAGCAAAGCAGAACTTCCTGCGGCAAAACTTTCATTTGGCGGGAAAACCTTATTGGAATGGTTGATCCAAGACCTGCAAGCAAAAGAGTATCTCTATTTTAAACTCTTTGGAAAAGAGATCATAACTCCCATTGCGATGATGACATCCCATGAAAAAAAGAACTATTCTCATATTCTAGCGATTTGCGAGGAAAATGGTTGGTTTGGCAGACCAAAAGAGAGCATTCAACTATTTTTGCAGCCCTTAGTGCCTACAATCACCCAAGATGGTAAATGGTGCATGAAGAAATATCTTGAGCCTCTTTTAAAGCCAAGCGGTCACGGTGCTATCTGGAAGCTGGCCAAAGATTTTGGAATACTTCGCTGGTTTAAAAAGCAAAAGAGAAAAAAGGCCCTGGTCCGTCAGATCAATAATCCGATCGCAGGCATTGATTCAGGACTTCTTGCCTTTACAGGCTATGGCATGCATCATGATCAGAACTTTGGATTTGCCTCTTGTTCAAGAGAATACGGCGCAGCGGAAGGCATTAACGTTTTAGTAGAAAAAAAGAAAAAAGAAGGTTACGCCTATCATCTTTCCAATATTGAATATTGCGACTTTGAAAGATTTGGCATCAGTGATGATGTTAAGCTTTTTTCTTCCAATACCAATATCCTATTCGCGGACCTGAAAGAAGTGGAGGCGGCTTCCAAAAAATCCCCCTTCCCCGGCGTTCTCATTAATTTAAAGGAGATCCGCTTTCCCTCCACACAAGGAATACGCGAAGAGAAGGTGGCAAGATTAGAGTCAACCATGCAAAATATTGCTGATGAGTTTGTAGAGAACTATTCCAAGCCGCTGCCAAAGAAAAATAGAAAACTAAAAAAGACCTTCATCACTTTTAACTCACGCAACCGTACCATTTCGACAGCGAAAAAGGTTTATTTCCCGGGTAAATCCACTTTAGAGACCCCTGAAAGATGTTTTTATGACCTCATGAAAAATGCCTATCTTCTTCTTGAGTCCTGCGGTTTTTCACTCCCTTCTTTTCCAAGTCTTGAGGGTTATTTTGAAAAAGGTCTTCCCTTTATTTTTCTTCACCATCCCGCTTTAGGGCCACTTTTTTCCATCATCAAACAGAAAGTGAAAGGAGGCAAACTCCATCCCCATTCCGAGCTCATCTTGGATTTGTCAGAACTATACATGGAAAATCTAGATCTAAAGGGATCTTTAGTGATTCAAGCAAAACACCCCACAGGCCATATGGATGCCGCTGGACTTCTGCATCCTTCTGATCAAAGCGGTAAGTGCTATTTCAAAAATGTGCGCGTACAAAACCAAGGGATAGAAAAGAAAGCGCCTTTCTGGAAAGAGATCGTAAGAAAAGAATCCCTCACAATCATCCTTCACGATAACGCAGAGTTAATCGCAGAAAACGTGACGCTTGAGGGAAATAAACGCATCGAGGTAGAGCCAAACACGCAGCTACGGATCTTTGAGAAGGGTGGAAAAGTCTATGAAAAAAGAAAAAAGATCTCCACGCCTAGCATGTGTTGGAAATATGAAGTCCAAAAAGACTACTCTATTCGTCTAAGCATTCTTTCCCATAAAGAAGCTTAAACAATTTTAGAACTTCTTTAGTTTTTGGATTTTTGGTGACCGAGCGCTTTTTCAAACGGAAAAATTTTGCCATCTCATCCCACACAATTCCCAAAAGCTCTTTTGCGATTTGGCCGATCTTATAAAGCAGTTCAAGCCCAGCTTTTACTTTATAAGTAACACCAAACCCTTGCCATAGAGTTCCGGTCTTAAGTGGAGCAAAAATTGTTCCTCTCAAAGTTGCTACCATCGAATCTTGGATTTCCATTGTGAACCTCCATAAATTTTAAGGATCAAGATGGTCATTATATAACCGCGTTCATAAATGAAAAGTAAAAAATTTAAAAAAAGAGGATTTTCAATTGTTCACCTCTATAGTAGAATAGTATGAAAAAGAGGAAAAACAATGAGCCAAGATGTAAATGACCGCTTAAAGAACATCCAAGAGAGACTAGGTGATATGTGGAGGTTTCTTTGACCTCGCCAAGAAGGAAGAGGAGTTAAAGAAGCTAGAAGAAGAAATGGGCGGGTCTGATTTTTGGAATAACGCCGAAACTGCAAAGAAGACCATTGATAAGGCCAATGATCTAAAAAAATGGGTTATTCCCTATAAAGAGATCCAAAGTAGATATCAGAATGTGAAAGAGCTCTATCCTGAGGCGGAAGCGGCGAAGGAGGAGGGCATGATCATGGAGCTTCTACAAGAACTTGCCTCCATCGAACAGATTTTATCCGAACTAGAAGTGCGCAAAATGCTCTCCGGCGAATTGGACAGCAAGAGCTGTTTTTTTAGCATCAATTCAGGCGCAGGAGGAACAGAGAGCTGTGATTGGGCGATGATGCTATCTCGTATGTACACAAGATGGGCGCAGAAAAAAGGATGGAAGGTAGAGACCATAGACAAAGTAGAAGGCGAGGTGGCAGGTATTAAAAGCATCACCTACCGTTTTACAGGTGATTTTTGCTATGGCTATTGCAAATCAGAAAAAGGCGTGCACCGTCTGGTGCGCATTTCTCCTTTTGATAGTAATGCAAGGCGCCATACCAGTTTTGCCTCTGTTGATGTGACTCCCATCATCGAAGATATCACGGTTGAGATCCGTCCCGAAGATATACGAGTAGACACCTACCGTGCATCCGGCGCAGGCGGCCAGCACGTCAATAAAACCGACTCTGCGGTACGCATCTCTCACATCCCCACAGGAATAATCGTCTCTTGCCAAAGCGAAAGAAGCCAGATCCAGAACAGAGAGACCTGCATGAAAATGCTGTCCTCCAAACTCTATGAAAAAGAGATGTTAGAGAGACAGGAGAAGCTCCAAAACCTTGGAGGAGAAAAGAAAGAGATTGCCTGGGGATCGCAAATCCGTAATTATGTCTTTCAGCCCTATACTCTCGTAAAAGACACAAGGACAAAAGTAGAAGTGGGAAATATTCAAGCGGTGATGGACGGAGAGATCGATGACTTTGTTACAGCCTATTTAAAAGAGTTCGGCTAATGGTCAATATTCCCGATTACGATATTCGCTATTCTACGATAGAGGATGGAGAGCATTTGAAAAAATGGCTCTTAGTCCCTGAGGACCAAAAGTGGTTTCCTATGTCCACTCCTCAAGAGGTGGAAGAAGGAGCTAAGAATTGGATCGGCTTCTCCAAGTTCAAAGCAAGCCTTACAGCAACAGCAGGCGGCGACCCTTGCGGTGTAGTGACCCTCTTCCTAATGCCCTATAGAAAAGTCGCCCACCATGCACTCTTTTATCTTATCGTAGAAAAGCATAGTCGAAGAAAAGGAGTGGGTGAGTCTCTCCTAAAGAATATCATGCACCTAGCAAAACAAAATTTTCATCTTGAACTGGTCCATGTTGAAGTCTTTGACGGATGCCCCATTTTGCCTCTCTTACTGAAGCATGGCTTTACTGTTTATGCCAAGCAGGAGCGCTTTGTCAAAGATGGAAATGAATATCTGGGAAGGACGCTACTCGAGTGTAACCTATGAATGACAAAGTAAAAATTCGATTTTCCGTTGAAGAGGATAAGAAATACTGGATAGAGTGGATTTCCGATGAGGATGTTCTCAAGTGGTTCCCTATGTGCAATCAGCTGGAGATTGAAGACGCTGCTCGCCTTCTTATCAGCTATTCCAAATACAATGCTGTCCTCACCGCAGAGTATGATGGCAAGCCTTGCGGCCTTGCCAATCTCTATCTGCAGCCCTACCGTAAGTTTGCCCACCAGTGCCTATTTTCTATCCTCTTGGACAAGGATTACCGGGGGAAGGGGATTGGTACCATTTTAATGAAAGAGCTCATGCATCTTGCCAAAGAAAGATTTCATATAGAGATCCTCCATTTGGAGGTTTATGAGGGCAACCCCGCCAAGCGGCTTTATGATAAATTAGGCTTTAAAGAGTTTGGTTTTCAAAAACATTTTATTAAAGACAAGGGGGTCTATATCGGCAAACACCTGATGCAAAAAATTCTTTGAATATTAACTTTTTTTTTCCGTTTTGATTTTTCCTCTCTTTCTCCTACTATGTTCTCTATGTCTAATGACCCATTTACCACAATACCTATGAACGCACATCAATTTAAAGAAAAACTTATACGTCTGTCCAAAGCCGATATTGAGCTTGTGATTAATGAAAACCACTCTACCTTTTTGAGTGTTATGAGAAAGGGAAGAAAAACTCTCAAGCTTTCCGTGCATAAGCTCTTTTTACATGGAGGCGATGCCATGTGCAAGGCGGTGGTCAACTTCAGTTTGCATAAAGACAGAGAAGCTTTAAAGAGCATCCGTTTCTTTGCCCACTCCTATTTTTCTAAGGCTGACTTTTCTGATACTGTAGATGAAGATAAATTACGAACGGTTGGCAAGTACTACGACCTTCAGGAAATCTACGATACGGTAAACAAAAAGTTCTTCCAAAATAGGCTTCCTCTTCGCATCACCTGGTTTAAAAAGCCAAAGTACCGCACCTATACCTCGATGACCTACGGCTCCTACAACCGGCCTTTAAAGCTTGTCCGCATCAATGAAATTTTGGATCATGCCCTTACCCCCTATTATTTTATCGAGTTCATCGTTTATCATGAGATGCTACATCACGTTTGTCCGGGATATACCGATGAAAAGGGCAGGGAGCGCATCCATACTGCACTTTTTCGCAAGAGGGAAAAAGAGTATCCCCATTTTGAACGGGCAAAGGAGTGGGAAAAGAAAATGCGTTTAAGGTAGGTCTATCATGGCAGGGCATAGTAAATGGGCCAATATCAAACACAGAAAAGAAAAGTCTGACCAGAAAAAAGGGAAGATTTTTTCTAGGATCATGAAAGAGCTGCTCACGGCAGTAAAACATGGCGGCCCTGACCCTAAGACCAACGCCCACTTAAGACTTGTCATCCAAAAAGCAAAAGATGCCAATATTCCTAACGAAAATATTGAAAGGAATATCAAAAAGGCAACCTCTCAAGACACCGCTGATTTTTTTGAAATGACCTACGAGCTCTACGGCTACGGAGGCGTAGGT
>DATIJO010000239.1:0-7581 GCA_035478555.1 Chlamydiales bacterium | reverse complement strand
CAGAGGTATAATCGCCTCCTCTTGAAGTGATCACTATCATTTTCTTATTCTTAGCAAGCCCTTCAACACTACCATCTTCCCTGTACCGAAAGAGAAATCTTGGTTGTACAATGATGTCAATGTAGTGTTTCAACATGTAAGGAATACTGAAATTCCACATAGGAGTGCTGATCACAATCACATCGCTAGATAGAAATCGATCGATCTGAAAGACAATCTCTTCCCAGGCCTTTTTCAATTCACCATGAAGATTTTTTCCTTGTAAAAGCACATATTTCCCATCCACTCTTTTATGACTTAAAGAGGGAAGTGTTTCTTCGATAAGACGGATCTCTTCCCAGACAAAATTTTTGTGTTTTGAAAGAAAGGTCTCTAAAAATGGTTTACTTACTTTTAATGTCCTGGATTCGTCTTCTCTAGGTGTTGCGACAATATGTAGAAGCTTCTTCATGTTTGCAAATTAAAGTTTTTCTTGTGATTTTGTAAATAGTTGGATTTAATAATGGCATGAAATTCATCGCTCTACTTGGCAGGATCCTCTATTCAGCAATCTTTGTTCTAGCTTCTCTTGGACACTTTACAAAACATACAATCCAATATGCTGCGCAAATGGGACTTCCGATGGCGTCCATCCTTGTCCCGATTTCCGGCGTTATTGGTTTTTTGGGAGGCTTATCGATTCTTTTAGGCTTCAAAGCAAAATGGGGCGCTTGGCTGATCGTGCTCTTTCTTGTCCCCATCACATTTACAATGCATAAATTTTGGGGCATTCAAGATGCTATGACAGCAAGCATCCAGCAGGCGATGTTTATGAAAAATCTCTCTATGATTGGTGCTGCTCTATTAATTAGCTACTTTGGCTCCGGTCCTTTCAGCCTGAAGCATTAATAGAACATCCCCAAATTATTTTCCCATCCAGACTAGAGAATTACACAGCAGGCGGAGGTAGTTGTCGTTGGGGGCAGATGCGGGCCAAAAGCAACTCTTGATTCTACTGTATCTTGTTCTTGTACAGGGCCAATACTGACCTGCTGTCTAGATTGTGCTCTTTCTTGTACTGCGCTAACACTTACATGCCGTCTAGATTGAGACTTTTCAACCTTGGACTCGCCTTTCTCTTCTTGAAATTTCTCCTCTTTTGAGGACTTACGGCTCTCTAGGTGAGAATGATTCTGATTTGAGCGCAATTGTTGTAACCTAGCTACAGTGGATGCGGTCTTTGATGAGGGAGAAGCAACTGCATCTGTTGAATGTCCTGAACTGCTTTGATGAGAGTTGCTAACCTGATCTAGGCGACGAAGACCAGCATTTGATCTTGTCGTTTGATGAAAATGCCTTGATCTATGTTCTTGAGGAGGTAAGTTAACAGGGTTATGTATCCTTGCATGACTATATTTTTTTGAAGCAGCAGGGCTACGTTGTAGTTGCAATTTAAAAAATGCAGGTCCTCTTAAAGGTGTTTTGAGAACAAGCTCATCTAAGAGAGCTGAGGGAAAGAGCTGTTCTTCGGTTTTTGGGGGAAAATAGACTCTATTTAAATATTTCCAAAAATCATTGTTTATGACAATTCCCCACATTTTACAACTTTTTGCAAGCGCCGCAATGTCTCTTAAATGGATAAAAGCTCCTATTTTAAAATAGATCTGAATTGGATTTCGAAATAGATTCAAGCCATCTTCACATTTAACAGCACTAGAAATTTTGCTGATCATTAAATTTGGCTTATAAACTCGATAAGCTCTATGCCAAAAATCATCCGTAACGATAGCTCTCCATGTTCTACATGTTTTTGCAAAAGAAGCTAGATCTTCCGGTTCAAAGCATGAAGTTATTTTTACATAAACTTCGGAAGTATTCCTAGCATCTTCAATTTTCCTAAGTATTAAATTTTCTTGGACAGTAATTGCCATTTAAAATCCTAGATAAAATAAAATGGGAGACAATTATGGCAGAGTGTTCAATTAAAATTGATTTAGAAATTTTTTGAATTTTTTTCTTATTGGTGCTGAAAGGCTTAAATTAGCTTTTTGGCATGCCATCTACCATTTTTCCCAATGGTAAAATGTACAGGAAGGCAGTTATCAATCATCCAATTGTGTTCTACTTCCATCAGGCAGCACATTGCCCAATGCACGCCTCCATGTGCTACGATTAATACCGGTCCCGGATTTTCAAGTGCTTGATTAATTCCTTTTCTTACTTGCTCTATGAAGGCCGCCACATCGCCTTTTGCTTTGAGATGAGCATCTTTTCCTAGCCTTGTCATTTCAAGCCAGACTTTCCCATTGCATTCGGTAAGATGGGGGATTTCTAAGTGATCTACTTGAAGATTAGAGGAGATTATCTCTTTTGTCTCTTTTGCTCTTTTAAGAGGGCTATGGCAAAGGACCTTTACAGGAAGTGTAGAAACTATAGGTTGAATGAACAGAGCCTGCTCTCTACCTGTATCGTTTAAAGGGATATCGCCGCAATCAGTGGTCAGATTGTACTTATTGTGATCGGTTTGACCATGTCTTACAAAATAGAATTCCTTTCTCTCAATCATACAAACCCCAGTTCTGAATAATGGTTGCCTCGAGATACTTCCTGTAGAACCTCTTTTAAATACAATTGCATATTGGAAGGAAGATTATCCAGGGAGAAAAACTTTAATTCTCCGCATTTTTCAGGTTCCATATTTGTAATTTCGCCTTTCCACTTGATGCATTCAAAGAAGATGTTCATATTTAAGCGGTTGGTCTTGCTATGGAGAAAATGGATTGGCTTTATCTCTAATGGAATTATTCCTGCTTCCTCTTCTGCTTCTCTGATCATTGCGCTCATTGCTGATTCGCCATCTTCCACATGGCCTGAGACCATGCCATACATGCCGTCCGCATATCCGGTATTTTTTCGAAGGTGAAGAAGGATCTGGTCACCCTTTCTCAAAATAAGATAGACGCAAAGGGCAGTTCCGCCGCCTCTTTTTGGCTTTTTATGTAGCTCTAGGATTTTGGCAGCTCCTGCCATGAGGGGCATGGTTTTTATTTCATCATCGCTTGCCCATTTATATTCGCTGTGCTCCCTTGAAAGCTCAACTCTCGGCAGACTTCCCAATGTGATTTTAAAAGAGTGGTAAATGTACTCCATTCCAGGCTTTCTGATAAAAAGAGGTCCCAAATAGGAAAGCTGTTCTTTTTTCAGAGTTATCCCAGTCTCTTCATTGAGCTCTCGAAGAGCCCCTTCAAGAGGAGTTTCGCCTTTTTCGATTTTACCAGCAGGAACTCCCCAGAACCCGTTTTCCAAAGGGCCTGCTCGCTTAAGCCAAAGCACCTTATTATTTACTTCAATATAACAGGCAGCCGCTTCTACCTTAGACTGAAAATCAACAGGTTTAGTTTCAAATATTTCAATATTAGACATAATCGACGAAAATAATAGACCTTGGAAGCATTTCCTGCAATTAATACTAAATAATTTATCTTTTACTTCTATAAAAGATAAGGCTGCTAGCGCCTGATACTGTCAAAACAACACCAGCAATAAGACTAAGCACTACCAAAGTGTCATACTCGGCCGATCTTCTTTGCTCTCTTACTGTTTGCAGTTCATTCGCTGGAACTTCAATTTCAGTAAAGGATTTTCTCACAGCTATCTTATGCATAGAATTAATGGAGAAAACGAGAAGAAGAATGCCTACAATAAAAAGAGTGATGCTAACTAATTTCTTATGATGATGTTTATGTTTCATTGAAACCTTGCCTTTATTTTTCTTTTAATTGAAAGGCAAGAATTCTTCAATTTTTTAAGCTCGAAAGAAAATTCCATTTTTTTTAACTCGCCATCCGCATAGACTTTTGTGTCCAATTAAAACGAGAGGATTTTTATGGCAGCAGTTGCAGGAGCAGGATCTAAAACAGGGTTTTCAGTAGGATATGTGGATGGAAAAGCTAAAGCTAAACTAACAGAAGCAGAAATAGAAGCAGCTAGAAAGAAATGGGATTCAACCGATCCAGCTTTAATTGCTGAACTTGGAAAGCCCATCATTATTTCAGGAAATAGAGTACCTAAAAGTAATGTGATATTGGGATTAAATGTTAAACCGGGCTCAACTATTGCTGAAATCAAACCGCTTTTTGATGCGCGAATCTTAGATCTAACCAGAAAAAGAGATCAGGCTCAAAGCGCATATGAGGCTCTTGGTACTTTTTTTGGGGAAAAGGAAACTGAAGCAGAAGAGGATGGTTTCCTTAAAGCAGCAGGATTCAAATCCTCCGATGTATTCTCATCTGTTGCCTTAGCTCCCGGCGGAATTCTCGATCAGCAAAATGTGTGGGCTATTAAGAGATCCCAATTACAAGACGAGATCGATGTTCTCACACAAAGATTTCAGCCTGCTTTGGATGTGTTTGCTATTTTGCAAAAGGTATAAAATTATCAGAATTTTAATTTTTAAGAACGTAGGTTTATTATGACGATTACAATAGGTTTTATGAGACCTCTAGCTGGAGAAGATCGCTTCTGCAAACCATCTGCAGAAGAAATTACAGCAGTTAACGCAAAATGGAATGCTACTGATCCAGCTCTAATTGCAGAACTTAATAAACCGATTCCGATCAGAGGTATAGGTCTTTTTCACGTTAATGAAGATAGGGGAGAGTCAGAGGTAGAGGTGGTAAGTTTAAAAATTCCACCTGGGTCAACTCTTGCTCAGATTAAACCTATTTTCGATGCAAGAATTGCAGCATTAACCTTGCAAAGAGCGGAAGTAATAAAACAATATCGCGCTCTTGCTGCCTCGCTTCTAAAAGAAGAGAGTAAAAAATCTGATAAAAAATGCGATCCTGAGTCGGAAGAGCCTTCTATGATTTCATTAAGCGATTCTGCTCAGAGTGCTACCATCCGCCAACAATGTGTAGTGGCTACTCAAATGGCACACCTTCAGCTAGAAATCGATGTTCTTAACTCAAGATTTAAACCAGCTTTGGACCTATTTGCTATTTTGCAAAAAGCTTAATCTTAATTATTAAATACGAGGATTTGTATGGCAGTTGAAGCAGCAGCAAGGGCGAAATGGGAAGCTACCGATCCAGGATTAATCTACGAGCTTGGAAGACCCATTCAACATCCATTAGGCGGCAAGAGTGTAGCGGGTTTAATTGTTGAACCAGGATCTACTCCTGCTCAAATAAAACCTCTATTCGATGCAAGAATGAGAGAACTACGAAAAAAAATAAAGGCAGCGGAGGATGAATACTTTTCTATTTCAGCCTACATTCGTTCTATGGAAACAATTGAAGATAAAATACGTAGGTCCATTGGAGTACTGCCGAGAATGGCTTTCCCTGTAATTGCTGCACGCCGTGAAGCTATGTTAACTCTCTGTCAGTCTGAGTGGGATAAATCTTTCCAATTCGAACAGGAAATCAATGTGCTGACAAATAGATTTCAGCCTGCTTTGGATGTGTTTGCTATTTTGCAAAAAGCCTAAATTCCTCCTTAACCTCACTTATTCACTCTTCGTAAGTGGGGGTTATTTCTAAGATATTGATTGTCAGAAACTTAAAATATTAATAATTTTTTTATTATTTAATTACAATTAATTCATGTTTAATGTATAATATTAGTAATTAATTTAAATAATTGCATAAAAAAGGAAATAATTTTATGGCAGCTATTTCAGACCCAGTCAGATTTGGATCAGATCTTTCACTAGAAATGAAGGATAAAACTCGTTCAGCATTTGCTCAACAGTTGATCAATGCAGTCAAGGGACCATTTATTAATAGATCTAGACAACTTGGACATCAAGAACAAGAGGGCATTACTATTGAGCCAACTTCTAATTTTCAAAATGTAATCTCTATTATTAAAGAAACTCTAGAGGAAATTGATTTACAAAAGACTGTAACTAAAATTGCTCTTAATCGTGCAGTTGAAAGTCTTAATTCAGTTAATGCAGAGAGCGTGCGAAATGAGGTCAATGAATTAGCTACACAACTAGCCGATTTAAATGACAGAGGAACTGCGATTTTAAGAGTTACACGCCCAATCATCGAAGAAAGCGCTAGGGTATTAAAAGGTACTTTAATCGACTAATCCCACTTCTATATCTTCATCTTAAAAAGGCCTACTTCCGAGAGTAGACCTTTTTTTTCTAGACAAAGAGTTAGACTCTAAAGTAAAAAGTAGAGTTTACATCTTTTTGTCTAATGAACAAAAAACTGAAAATTACAATAGGCATTCTTGTAGCGATAGCGATTATCGTCGCGATCCTTCTCTATTTTTTCACACTCGATATTGATGTTCTAAATCCCAAAGGTTGGGTGGGTGTAAAAGAGAGAAATCTCATGATCGTAGCTATCGCTTTGATGCTAGTGATCGTCATTCCTGTCTTTATTTTAACTGCCTACATCTACAACAAATTTACAGCGAAAAATACAAAAGCAAAGTATTCGCCTGAGTGGGACATGCACAATGTGCTAGAAATAGTTTGGTGGGGATTTCCTTTAGTAATTGTATTCATACTCAGCATTATCACTTGGAAAGCCTGTCACGAGCTTGACCCTTTCAAGCCTCTTGCCCATGAAAAAAAAGAGATGAGAATTCAGGTTGTAGCTTTGGATTGGAAGTGGCTCTTCATCTATCCGGAGCAAAAGATCGCAACAGTTAACTATGTTCAATTCCCTGAGTCTACTCCCATCTATTTTGAGATCACTGCCGATGCTCCCATGAACTCTTTTTGGATTCCAAGCCTTGGCGGCCAGATCTATGCAATGGCAGGCATGAGGTCTAAGATCTACTTAATCGCAAATGAGCCGGGTAGTTTTCAAGGGATGTCTGCCAACTTAAGCGGGGCAGGATTTTCTGGTATGAGGTTTGTTGCGAAAGCAAGTACAGATGCTGAATTTGAAAGATGGGTGGAAGAGGCGCGTGAGTCTCCAAAAGTCTTAAATCAAGAAGAGTATGAGCTTTTGATGATTCAAAGCGCTTATAACCCTGTCGTTCTCTACACTCTTGGACAAGACAATCTTTTTGACTCAATCATTAATAAGTACATGGTGCCTAAAAGGTAATATGGGTAGTTTTTTTGGAAAATTAACTTTTGAAGCCTTTCATCAGGATGCGATTGTAACCGCTGCCGGCATTTCTATGATCGTGATCGGTTTTATTCTGATGATCTATTTATTCTATTACAAAAAATGGACCTGGCTATGGAGAAACTGGATCACAACCGTTGATCATAAAAAGATCGGAGTGATGTACATCATTGTCTCTTTTCTAATGCTCTTTAAAGGAGTGTTTGATGCGCTGATGATCCGTATGCAGCAGGTGACAAGTATCGGTCATTTGGAAGGGTATTTAGCGCCTGAGCATTTTCAGCAGGTGTTTACTGCCCACGGCACCACCATGATATTTTTTGTGGCGATGGGGGTAGTATTTGGTCTAATAAACATCATTTTGCCATTGCAGATTGGGGCAAGGGACGTTGCCTTTCCCTTTCTTAATTCATTGAGCTTTTGGTTATTTGCCTCAGGCGCCCTATTCATTATGATCTCTCTTCTAGTGGGTAGGTTTTCCGCGGTTGGCTGGGTTGCCTAT
>DATIJO010000238.1:0-3739 GCA_035478555.1 Chlamydiales bacterium | reverse complement strand
AAGGAAAATCGCTACCTTAGAAGAGATTAGTGAATACGAAAAAGTGACAAAAAGTCCCTTTTCTTCCGATAAGATTACACATCTAGTATTGCAAGGCTCTAGCCTCACAGATGCTGAGTTTTTTGCTCAGATCCAAAGACTGCCTAATCTTACCCATGTAGATCTTATCGGATGTAAGAACCTCACTGATCAATCGCTTATTGCAATAAGCATGTCTCTTCCAAAACTTCAAAGCCTCAATGTTTCTTCCTGCTGGAACATTACTTATAAAGGACTTGTTGCTATTGGAGAAAGATGTCCTCAGGTCAATGATCTTAATGTGTCTTATTGTTCTCAAATTAATGATGCAGGCTTCCAGTTGATTGGAAAAGCATATCCTAAAATCCGATGCTTTAAAGCTTTTCAATGTTCTCTAACAGATGATGGCTTTATTGGGTTACTAAGCCATTGGCCAAAACTGCACAGTCTAGGTGTTTGGGGCTCTAGCGGTATTTCAAGTATTGGGGTTATTAGTATTACAAAAACACATGGCGCAAGTCTTTTACATCTGAATATTTCAATGTGCAATATTGCAGATGCAGCACTTGTAAGTATTGGAGCCTACTGTCCCTCTCTTTTCGCTCTTTCTCTTGATTCATGCGGTGATATTTCAGATGTAGGACTTGCAAGTATTGCTACCGGCTGCCCCAAGCTTCAATCACTAGAAGTCAGTGAGTGCAGTCAAATTACAAATGTGGGACTTATTGCAATAGCAGCAGGTTGTAAAAAGCTTAAAAATTTTAAGGCTTTTTCATGCGAAGAATACATGGCTATTGATGATGTGGCAATTATTGCAATTGCTCATGGGTGCCCAGGGCTTAAGACTCTTGGACTCCCAGTTACTATAACCGATAAAAGTCTTGTTGCTATTGGAAATTCTTGCCATACAGTTGAAAGCCTGGAACTTCCTCTTTGTTCTGCGATTACCGATGCGGGGATTCAAGCACTAGGAAACGGGTGTCCAAGGCTTACCTATCTAAGGGTTTCTGGAAATGAAAAAATTACTTCTGCAGGAATTCAAGCAATATTTATGAAATGCAGGGACTTGAGAGTTTTCAACTATAATGATGAAAATCAGATCCGTGCCATTTTGCCCAAATCGGGATAACTACTTTTCTATAGTCTTACCAAGAAGAGAATCAAAATGCGAGAGTATGCGTTTAGCAATACTCTTAGCGTCAAGTTGTAGTTCTTGAAGAAGATCTTTATTTGCCCCGTGCTGCACGAAGGTATCGGGTATGCCCAGGTTGAGGACATTAGGATGGAAGCCATTTCTAACGATAAAAGAGTTGATGATCGAGCCAAGGCCGCCTTGTAGAGAGTGCTCTTCGAGAGTAACGATAGAGGAGTGGTTAGAGAGAAGGTCGCAGAAGAGCTCAGTATCGAGGGGTTTTGCAAAGACTGGATCAACGATGGTTGGGTTGAGTCCTTCTTTTTGGAGGAGGTCTTTCACTTCTAATGCAACAGAGCACATATGGCCAAGCGCGATGATTGCGATCTCTTCTCCGGAGTAGATGATCTCTCCTTTTCCTAGTTCTCTGTATTGGACGGGAAGATCAGGTTCATCGGTGACGAGATTGGGGTAGCGGATAGCAGTTGGCCTGCCCCAATGGAAGGCGCTTTCGAGGAGTTCTTTGAGCAGGTGGCCATCTCTTGGCTGTACGATGATCATATTGGGCATGGCGTTAAGGAAGGCGATGTCGTAGATACCGTGGTGGGTAGATCCGTCAGGGCCAGAGATAAAGGCGCGGTCGAGAGCAAAGATGACGGGGAGCTCTTGCAGGCAGACATCTTGGAAGAGATTATCGAGGGCCCGTTGCAGGAAGGTTGCGTAGATGACTGCTACCACTTTCATTTTGCAGCCGTAGGCGATGCCGCCAGCGAATGTGACCGAGTGGCCTTCTGCAATCCCAACGTCTAAACATCTTTCAGGAAACTGGGCCATGAAATCGTCTAGGCAAGAGCCGGCCGGCATTGCGGGTGTGATAGCTACAAGGCCAGGGTCATTTTCTGCCATTTTTAAAAGGTGTTTTCCAAAGATTTTCGGGAAAGTGGGTTTATTGGAAGGAGTAGGAAGGAATTTCCCGCTGACTAGGTCAAATGGCTTGCATCCATGATAGGGAGTTGGATTCTGGATGGCCATCGGCATGCCTTTGCCCTTCGTTGTCAGAACGTGAAGAATGATCGAGCGTGGATTGTGTTTTAAGGATTCAAAGACAGCGATCAGAGCTCGGATATCATGGCCGTCAATAGGTCCTACATAGGTGAGGCCAAACTGTTCAAAGAAGGCAGCGGGGCTGACGGTATGCTTAAAGGAATCGCCTTTAATGAACTGCCTTGCGCTCATGATGTTTTTGATATTGCCAACGTTTTGGGAGATGGACATTTCGTTGTCGTTTAGAACTACGATAAAGTTCTTCAGCTCTCTTGGGACATTATTGAGAGCTTCAAGTGTCAGTCCGCAGGTAAGAGAGGCATCTCCAAGAATGGGAAGGATATGTTCCTTTCTTCCGGATAGATCGCGGTTTTTTGCGACGCCTAAAGCAAGAGAGAGCGCAGTTCCTGCGTGGCCTGCAAAAAAGTGATCATGGGGTGATTCTTCGGGGTGAGAGAATCCGCAGAGTCCTTTGAATTGACGGATAGTCTCAAAGAGGTGATTTCGGCCTGTTAGGAGTTTATGGGGATAGGTCTGGTGGCTGACATCAAAGATAAACTTATCGTATGGGGAGTGGAAAGAATAGTGAAGGGCGATGCTCAGCTCCACAATCCCTAAATTGGAAGAGAGATGTCCGCCTTTTACTGATAGCACTTCGATGATCCGGCTACGGATTTCTTCCGCAACCGAGTAGAGTTCATCGATACGAAACTTCTTTAAATCTTCAGGAGATGAGATTTTACTGAGCTTCATAGAGTTTTAGCAAAATCCTTGAGTTCCGGTTTCTGGTCTTCGCCTAGTTTCAATTTACCGTCTCTATCTTTGAGAAGGGTCTGCACCTTTTTTTCTGCGTCGGTGAGAGTCTTTTGGCAAAAGATGATCAGTTTATCTGCCTCTTCAAATAAGGAAAGAGATTCTTCTAAAGAGAGCTTGCTATCGTTCATTTTGGCCAGGATCTCTTCTAATCTCTGGAAGGAGGATTCATAGGTGTCATTTTTCATTGGGCTTTACCTGTTCGGCTGTTGCGAATACTTTTCCATCGTCCAAAAGCGCATAAAATCGGGCTCCCGGGGACAGAGATTTAGCAGAGAGAATAATCGAAGAATCCTTTTCAGAAAAGAGGATGCTATAACCTTTTTTTAGAAGATTTTTAGGATCTAAGGATTTTAGATGTTTTTCTAATGAGGTGAGCCTTTGCTTAAGATTTGTAATTTGCAGCATGGGACTCAAATTTTTGAGTTGGTTTTTTTTCGCATCTATAAGAATTTTTTTATGGTCTAATAGCTTTCTTCCAAGCCCTTCCCATCTGGTCCTCATATCGTCTAATCTTTGCATCTTTTGGCCAAGCAGGGTGTAGGGGGAGTAGAATACCGGCTGTCTTTTTAGGTCTTGGACCCTGAGCCTTCTTGTTTTGATCTGGTACTCAATCTGCTCTTTTAGCCTATGGCTTCTATTGTCCAGGTCCTTCAGCATCTCCTTTTTTTCTTTGATGACCATCTCCGCTGCGGCAGATGGGGTGGGAGCTCTAACATCTGCTACAAAATC
>DATIJO010000237.1:0-5667 GCA_035478555.1 Chlamydiales bacterium | reverse complement strand
CTCTATTTTCGACCTTCGGGAGCCTATTTAGGGATTGGCCTAACTGCAGGACATTATTTTGGGAAACCCATTAAAATCCCAGGTCTTGGTTCTCTAGATTTCAAAAATTACGTGAATGTTCCCATGACTTTTGGTTATCAGCTCAAAACTCACCGACGCCAATTTATTGAATGTCAAATCACACCGCTTTTATTTTATACGATTTCCTATGGCTTTGGCTTTTGATAATTCTTTTTAGTCATTCTCCAACATCTATGGATCTTGGGATCATGGAAATCTAACGGAATCGTTTTGTCTGATACATCCAAAATAAAATGTTCTGGAAATAGACTAGGATCAAAATGAAACCTTCTAGAATTAGTGCTAAAAAAAAGCGTTCCATCGTCAGTAAGAAGTCTTAGAGATTTAAATAATAGAGTTGGATAATCCTCCTGGATATCAAACATCTGGGTCATCTTTTTTGAACGGGAGATTGTTGGCGGATCGATGATGATGAGATCGTACTTGCCAACCTCTTCATCTAAAAACTTCAAACAATCTGCTCTTACAATGGGATGATTTTTTGAAGGGATGTTGTTGAGGAGAAAATTATCCCGTCCCCATTCGGTATAGGTATTGGACATATCCACGCTTTTTGTGTACGCAGCGCCTGCTACGGCTGCTTGCACACTAAAGGAACAGGTATAAGAAAATAAATTGAGCAGTCTCTTGCCCTTGGATGCGTTTGCGATATATCTACGAGTTTCCCTATGATCAAGAAAGAGGCCGGTGTCTAGATAACCTTCGAGATTGATTTTGAACTTCACCCCGTATTCGTGAACGGTGAAGAACTCCCCTTTTTCATCGTTCTTTTCGTACTGCTCTCTTTTCTCTCTTTTTTTACGCGTCCGCCAGTAAATTACATCGGCAGTAGCTCCAAAGAGTGTTTTTAGCGCATGTTCAATTTCTTCGAATAGTTCCTGAGGCACATCCTCATCTCTTCTCTTCGAAAAATAGTGCACGCAAAATCTACCCGCATAGAAATCGATAGCTATTGGATATTTCCCAATATCTCGATCATAGATACGAAAAGCATCAGTATTGGTCCTCTTGGCCCACTTGACTGTGTGGCGGTAGTTCTTTTGAATGCGGTTGATAAGAAGTGATTCTATCATTATTTTCTTGATTTATTGGAGCAATATAATTACATAGAAAATTAAAAAACAGACCAAAAAGGTGCTTTTATGTTGATGTGGGCAATTATATTTTTAGTTATCGCGATCATCGCGGGGATTTTTGGCTTTAGAGGAGTAGAAGGTGTTGCAACTACCATTGCTAAAGTCTTATTTTTCATCTTTATCATTATCTTTATCATCTCTTTAATAATGTCTTTAGTTAACCGGTAAATAGATTTTTTGCTATGCTTTATGCATGCAAAAAATCTTTGCCGTTTATTTAGGTGGAAAGGCTGACCGCAGCAATATCGAGCTGCATGATGTGGTCTTTGTGATAGGCTCTTCGATTGAAGAGACCTATCCCCTTTTAGCAAAGAAATGGTTCGGCAACATGAACCATTTTCACATCGATTCCTATCTGCATTTGCAGTACATCGATGGCTATGAAATTGAGTTATCTAAAACTCCAGATCCTGGAACTAAAAAACTCTTCTTTATCAATCTAGGCGCCTACAAACCTTATGAATTCACCGAATACCATCAAAATGGCTTCTATGTGGCCGAAAGCGCACCTGATGCGGTGAGAAGGGCAAAGTCTGAGATGCTGCAAGGACTGCAGACAATTCATAAGGATGACGTGATCCAGCTAGATAAATTGGACTTTGAGGCAGATGATATTTTAGAGATTAGCAAAGTAGACGGTTATCATGTGAAGCTAAAGCCTTGCGATCCTTCCTTAAAATCGCTGCCTGTTTCAGCCTATATAAGACTAGATACCATACTGGGATTTTAAGTGCTGAAGGAAAGAGACAGTTGTATTGCCTCCGCTCGCAATGCAAACCACAGGTTTGGTTGCATCTAATGGGCTTTTGTAGCTAAGCGCTGCAGCTAAAGGAAGCGCCCCAGCTGGCTCAACAACTAGATGAGCTTTTTCAGCATGCATGACAGTAGCTTCAGCAATCTGCTTTTCATTCACTGTAACAATGTCATCGACATACTTGAGAATGATCGGGAAGGTCAATTCTCCAACGATAGAGATTTTAATCGCATCGGCAATACTGTTAGATGGCTTTTCCATTGAAATGCGTTTTTTTGCCTTGAATGATCGATAGACATCGTCTTCCAATTCAGGCTCAACTCCAATGATTTTGACAGAAGGGTATTTTTTCTTGATGGCCAGGGCAATCCCCGAAATAAGCCCTCCCCCGCCTATTGCTACAAACACAGCAGCAGGAACACACTCCTCAATGATCTCTAAACCAATAGTTGCCTGTCCGATGATTGCATAGGGGTGATCAAAAGGAGGCATAAAAAAATAACCATGCTCTTCAGCTAACTTTTTTGCCATGTCTTTCATATCAAAGGGTTCTGTCATGATGACATGTGCCCCATAAGATTTTGTAGCATCGATCTTAAACTGGGGAGCTACAGAGGACATCACAATCGTTGCTTTAATCCCTAAATTTCTGGCAGCAAGAGCTACTGCTTGGGCATGGTTGCCTGTAGAATAAGCGATCACTCCTTTCTCTTTCTGTTCTTTGGAGAGTTGAGAGAGGGCGTAGGTTGCCCCCCGCAGCTTAAAGGAGCCGCTGCAATGAAGGTTCTCTGCCTTTAAAAAAATAGAGTTCCCTTGGGCCGTTTTAGTATCGCATAGATAAACTAAAGGGGTTTTTAGATGCCCTAGGACCTTACGAGCATTTTGTATCTGTTCTTCAGTGATATTCAACATAGCTGCAAAAATAATGCAAAAAAGGGCAATTTAGGAAAAGTAAAGAGTTTAATTGATCGGAAAAAGCTGAATCTCTTTGAAATAAACCTGGTGTTAATGGGGGAAAAGCGGGATGATAGTAGGCCTAACTAAGAGCTTTCATGACAACATTTATTGAATTAGGTCTTCCCGCTTCTATCAATTCTTCTTTAGAGCGCCTGAAGATCACTGTCCCTACCCCTATCCAAACCGCTACCATCCCTAAAGCGATCAGTGGCATAGATCTTCTAGCTTCTGCCCAAACAGGAAGCGGTAAAACAATTGCTTACCTACTACCTTTGCTTCTTCATGTGATGAACCATCCGGAAAGCGGAGCTATTATTTTAACCCCCACTAGAGAGCTTGCAGCACAAGTTCACCAACAGGTTATTAAATTAACTGAAGGACTGATCCCAATGAAAACCGCTCTTCTCATTGGCGGCGCCCCTATGCATAATCAGATCGTAAGTCTTAGAAAAAAGCCAAGGCTCATTGTAGGCACTCCCGGAAGGATCAACGACCATCTAGAACGCGGCAGCTTTAAGCTAAAAGATACCCGCTTTTTAGTGATCGATGAAGCAGACAGAATGCTGGACATGGGATTTGGCATCCAGCTGGACAGGATTGCAGAGTACCTACCTGAGAAAAAACAAACTTTAATGTTTTCCGCAACCGTATTTCCAAGTGTAGAAAAGCTCTCGCAAAAATATCTTAAAAACCCTGAGCGAATCTCGATTGAGTCTAAACCGGAATCCCAGCCAAAGATCAAGCAAGAGATGGTCCAGACATCGGTTAGCGAAAAATTTGCTACCCTTCAAAAGCAGCTAACTGAGAGAGAAGGCACAATTATCGTTTTCGTAAGGACAAAAAGAAGTGCTGAAAGGATCGCCAAAGAGCTATTCAAACAGGGACATAGCGCTGATTCAATCCATGGCGATCTTCCCCAAAGAAGAAGAGAAAGGGTCATCCACGCCTTTCGCAGTAAAAAGATCCGTATCTTGATTGCAACGGATGTTGCAGCAAGAGGACTGGATGTTCCCCATGTAATGCATGTGATCAACTATGATCTTCCTGAATGCCCTGAAGATTATATCCACCGTATTGGAAGGACCGCCCGTGCGGGTGCAGAAGGCAATGCCCTTTGCATCGTTACTTCGGAAGATGGATATAAATGGAAAGCCATCTCAAGGCTGATCGATCCTGAAAAAAAGAACCCTCAGATCACCTTTGACCAAACCCGCCCTAAAAAAGGCGGATTTAAGCCAAAGAGAAAGCCCTTTCGAAAAAGATCACATAATTTCCGCGGCAATCGAAGCAGATAAAAGAAAAGCTGACTTTTCCGCAACGAAATGCAGAAAAGTCTTGACTTTTCCGCAATAAAATGCGAAAAAGTCAGATATGGAAAGATACCAAAAAAAAGCAATTCTTCGAGACTTGTCCAAGAAAATGGTCTTTTTGGCTGGACCTAGACAAGCAGGCAAGACCACCTTAGCTAAAGAAATTGCTAAAGAATTTTCCAGTTCAGCCTATTTAAACTATGACCGTTTAGAAGATAGAAAGATCATCCAGAATGAATCCTGGCTGCCTTCCATTCAGCTTCTCATTCTCGATGAAATCCATAAGATGCCCAATTGGAAGAACTATCTCAAGGGCGTCTACGATACAAAACCTCCCCATTTAAAAATCCTTGTCACAGGAAGTGCCAGGCTAGAAATTTTCAACCAGGTAGGAGACTCCTTGGCAGGAAGATACTTCTTGCATAGGCTGATGCCTCTCTCTCCCTCAGAATGCGATAAGGTAGGAGTGAAATATACCATTGATCATTTTTTAGAAAGGGGCGGATTTCCTGAACCATTTTTAGCAGAAAATCTCACTGAAGCGAACCGATGGAGACTGCAATATGTAGATAGTCTACTTCGGACGGATGTTCTCGACTTTGAAAATATACATAATATCAATGCGATTCGCCTGGTTTTTGAAATGTTAAGAGAAAGAGTTGGATCGCCTATTTCTTATACCTCTATCGCTGAAGATGCCCAAATTTCGCCCAATACGGTGAAAAATTATATCCAGATCCTGGAAGCGCTTTATATTGTTTTTAGGGTAACTCCTTTTTCACATAACATCGCTCGCAGTTTGCTAAAAGAGCCAAAAATCTATTTTTTTGATAATGGCCTTGTCAAAGGAGATGATGGAATAAAATTTGAAAATTTTGTCGCTACTTGTCTCCTCAAACATGTTTTTGCGAAAATCGATTATGAAGCAGAAGAATACTCCCTAAAATATCTTCAAACGAAAGAGAAACAGGAGGTAGATTTTGCATTAATTCATCGAAATGAAGCAGAGCAGATCATCGAAGTAAAGAATGCGAATCACCATATAGGTCCTGGACTGCTTTATTTTCATGAAAAATATGAGCTACCTGCCGTTCAAGTCGTAAAAGAATTGAAAAGAGAAAGGGTAGAAAACGGCATTGAGATCAGAGAGGGCCTTACATTTTTGAAGGCCCTTTATCTATAGATCTTCTCACATTATCTCAGCTGCAATCGAAGCAAGTTCTGATCTTTCGGTCTTATCTAGAAACACATGGCCAAACAGCTTCTGGTTTCTAAACCTAGCGACTGTGTAGGTTAGGCCGTTTGTGTCTTTGTCCAGGTAAGGGTTATCGATCTGAGTGGGGTCTCCGGTAAGGATGACTTTCGTGCCTTTTCCAGCTCTAGAGATCACCGTTTTTACCTCATGCGGGGTCATATTCTGCGCTTCGTC
>DATIJO010000236.1:0-3641 GCA_035478555.1 Chlamydiales bacterium | reverse complement strand
AGTTTGAGTTGTAACATGCCTAACAAAAGAAGCCCTTTGCCATTGATGCGGCATGATGAAAATTCGCGTATGAAAGTGCCAGCTATTTTGAGGTTTCAGTTTTGAAAAAAAGGCAACAGGTCTTAAAGTTATTGCAGAAATTGATGCCAGACGTAGAAGAGAGCCCATAAAATACCTTCTAAAAAAATTTTAAGGGTGAATCCTACTTCAATTAGAGATTAGATATCAAGTGTGAGGTTATGAACCGATCTCTCTATTCGAATTTTTCAGTTTTTGATCTTTTTGGTATATTTTGAACGCCTCTTCTCGTCCGTGTGTTTTCACACTGTCCTCGAAGAGGAAACCTTGACAGGCGTTCAAAATCTACTCAAAAATCTCTAAAAACTATTAAAATTCTAACAGTGAGATAGGTTCATATGTCATCCCCAGCCCTAACT
Organism: Chlamydiales bacterium; assembly: GCA_035478555.1. Lineage (GTDB taxonomy): Bacteria > Chlamydiota > Chlamydiia > Chlamydiales > SM23-39 > DATIJO01. The sequence continues at coordinate 3,204 of DATIJO010000236.1, read as the reverse complement.
GCAAAGCAATATCCATCTTCCGAATTTGAGGCACTGTCTAAAGAAATGGCATCTTGGCATTCCCAGGTGGATGCTATTGAAGATGCGCACTACGATGTAGATTTCACCTCAGATGAACAAGATCTTTCTGATGTTGCCTATGCGATAACAAACAAAATGAGTAAACGTCTTATTACACCAGAAAAAGAAGATCTTGTCATCGGAGCATTGGATGTGACTGGTCGTTTGCAGGCGCTTGCTATTTTCTCCTTCTCTCTAGGACATACTCATAAATGTCTTCTTCATTATATGGTAACGCATCCCACTAATCTTCTATTCCACTTTCAATTGAAAAATAGAATCGCAGGCGCAGCCAAAGTTGTTTTAAAAGCTATTGGCAAACTGGCCCTGCTTCACCATCCTAAAGCTGAGATCCATGCCCAAGTTTACAGTTATCTTTGGGGCTTTATTGATAAGTATTTTACTAGGAGCATGATTAAGCCCGAGGGATCCGGATTAATCTCGGTAGTTCTAACCAATGAAAATCTTTTGGCTCTATGCCCTAAAGAAGAGAAAAAAAGTGAATGATCCAATTTGACAAAGTAAAACTTAGCTTCGGCGGACAGCTCCTTTTCCAAGACGTCTCCTTTACATTACAGAAGGGGGAGAGGTGCGGGCTTGTGGGAAGGAACGGTTCAGGAAAGTCAACCCTCCTGAAAATGATCGCTAGGGAGATGGAGCCGGATGAAGGTAGTGTCAGCCTGTCCAAGAACTACCGAGTGGGTTTTTTAAGACAGCATATTCATTTTACAAAGCCAACTATTTTGGAAGAGGCAGCAAGCGCCCTCCCTCCAGGAGAGGAGGACCATCTTTATAAGGCAGAAAAGATCCTCTTTGGACTAGGCTTTTCCGAAAAGGATATGGATGCTTCCATCAGTCAATTCTCAGGAGGATATCATTTAAGACTTCATTTAGCCAAAGTGCTGATCTCTGAGCCTGATTGCCTACTTTTAGATGAGCCTACAAACTACTTAGATATTCCCTCTATTCGCTGGCTAAAGCAGTTTTTAAGAAGATGGAGAGGGGAATTTTTATTGATTACCCATGACCGTGATTTTATGGACGAGGTGACCACTCATACGATGGGAATCCATAGAGGTGGTGTCAAGAAACTACCGGGTGATACAAAACACTTTTTTGAGCAGCTTCTTTTGGAAGAAGAGGTCCATGAAAAGACCAGAGTGAAAGTAGAAAAGAAAAAGGCCCACGCTGAGGATTTTATTAGGCGTTTTGGCGCCAAGGCCACAAAAGCTGGACAAGCCCAATCTAGAGTGAAAATGCTCGCGAGAATGCCGGCGCTGGAAAAGTTAAACGCAATTGCTAATGTCTCCTTTGACTTTCATGAAGCGCCTTTTCCGGGAAAAAAAATGCTGGAGGCAAAAGGTGTCTCTTTTTCCTATACAGATGTTCCTCTGATCTCCGATGTCTCTCTATGGATAGAAAAAGGAGAAAGGGTTGCTATCATTGGAAAAAACGGAAGAGGAAAATCCACTTTGCTCAGGCTCTTTGCAAAAGATCTAGAGCCGATAGAGGGAAGTGTAGAACATTCGGAAAATGCCCATATCGGCTACTTTGGCCAAACCCCTATCGACCATCTCCATGCAAATCATACGATTGAAGAGGAGATCAATGAGGCCAACCCTAAGTTAAAGTTTGCGGAGATCAAGGCTATCGCAGGTGTTATGATGTTCAGCGGGGATGCATCGAAGAAAAAAATCTCTTTTCTTTCAGGGGGAGAAAAGAGCCGTGTGCTTCTGGGTAAGATCCTAGCCAAACCCTGTAACATGCTCATGCTGGACGAGCCTACCCACCATCTAGATATTGAGTCGATTGAAGCTCTAATCGATGCATTAGAGGAATTCTCGGGTTCTGTTGTCATTGTTACGCACAGCGAACTTATCTTAAGAAGGCTCCTGCTTGATAAGATCATTCTCTGCGGTGAGAATAAACAGACCTACTTTCTAGGAACCTATGATGAGTTTTTAGAAAAGGTCGGTTGGGATGAGGAAGAAAAAGCACCTCCAAAGAAAAAAGAAGAGATAGGTAGACCTGTCAATCTCTTAAAACCGTTAGAGAACGAGATAAAGAAAAAAGAAGAGAAGATCATGGCCTTAGAAAAAGAGCAAAAACACGATCAAGCAGCAATTGAAGAAGGGGAGACCAATCCTCTTCTATTAAAGAGCTTTGGCCAAAGGCAAAAAGAGATCGAGAAGCACTATGCAGAACTTGAGCAGCTCTATCAAAACTATGAGATGAAAAAGAGGGAATCACAGTAATGCGCACCCAGCTCATTCCATATGCAGGCCTGGAAGCTTTTGTTGCCTATCCTGCTGAGGAGAAAAGGCCGCTGGTAATCCTATGCCACTCTTGGAGCGGAAGAGATCAGTATATGATAGACAAAGCAAAATGGATTGCATCTTTGGGGTATGTGGGCTTTGCTATTGATATGTATGGCAAATTGGGAAGGAGTAAAGAAGAAAATGCGGCTTTGAAAAAGCCCTTTATGGATGATAGAAAGATGCTCTTAAAAAGAGTATTAGAGGGCTTTCATACCGCTCTTGCTTTTCCTTTTGCTGATAAGACTAAGGTTGCAGCCATAGGTTTTGGTTTTGGAGGAGTATGCGCTCTAGATCTTGTTAGATCAGGAGCCGATATTAAAGGAGCGGTTTCAGTCTATGGCCACTTTGAATCTGCTGGCCTTCCGAAAAAGGAGATCAAATCTAAAATTCTCATTCTTCATGGCAATGACGATCCAATTGCCCCTGTTAAGGGTTTAACTGCCTTTTCTCATGAGATGAAGGGAGTGGATTTTCAGGTGCATCTTTTTAGCAACACGATGCATGCCTTTACCAATCCTCATGCCAATGATAAAGAATATGGCACGGTCTTTAACCCCGAATCCTCAAAAAGGGCCCATCTTCTTATGCAAAGCTTTTTACATGAAGTTTTTAGCTAACGTGCATAGCAAGCTTACCCTTTACCCTTCCTTCTTCCAGTAAAAGATGCGCTTCTTTTACCGTTTCAGGATGAAGCGGGCCTAGATTTCTGATGGGAGGAATTGGCAGCGCTCCCTTTTCTATAAGATCGCAGATGGCTTTATAATGATGCTGGTAGGTTTCTCTAAAGAGGGGGGCGCCCGAAAAAATTTCTGCACCTACAAACACA
>DATIJO010000235.1:0-1963 GCA_035478555.1 Chlamydiales bacterium | reverse complement strand
CCGACCTAGCAGGAATGCGTGCCGAAGAAGCTCGTTTACGGGGCGTAGTTGCAGAAGAACGAAAAAGACAAGATGCAGCAAGACCTGTTCCAGCTGCAGGCAAAAAATTAGATAAATCTAAATTTGCGCTTTGGTCATAGTCTAGCTAATCTTTCTAGGAAGCCTACTATTTAAAATAGTAAGTACTTCATAGGGAATAGATCCGGAGAGGCGGGCGATTTCAAATACGGAAATCTCCTCCTCTCCCTGTTTTCCAATAATCACCGCTTCATCCCCAACATAGGCTTCGCCCGTTCCAATATCCGCCATAAACTGGTCCATGCAGATTACCCCTGCAATCGGATAGCGCTTGCCTCGGATCAGAATAGAGGCTTGGTTGGAAAGGGCCCTCTTATAGCCATCCCCATATCCCAAAGGAATCGTCACAACTCTGCTCATAGCTTTAGGCTTGTATTTATGGCCATACCCAATCCCTTCATTGGGAAAGACCACTTTAAAATAGGCAACTTTGGCCTTCAGGGTAAGAAAGGGTTTTATCTCAAGATCGCTCCTTCCATCAGGAAAATAGCCGTAAGATAGAAAGCCGCACCTGACCATGTCCATGTGGGAATCTGGATAATTCAGCACGCCGCCAGAATTGGCAATATGCCAAAGATAGTTCCCGCCGATCTTCTTCTTTATCTCTTTAAACGTTTCAATCTGTTTTAAAGTATTTAGGTCATCAGGGACTTCCGAGGTGGCAAAGTGGGAGTAAACTCCCTTTATTTCAAGATACTTTTTACTTTTTGCACATTCATAGAGATCGGTGACATTTTCCGGTCTTACCCCAAACCGTTTCATTCCCGTATCCACTTCCAGATGAACTTTGCACCTTTTCCCTACCTTTTCACTTGCCTTATCTACCATCTCCGCTTTGAATTTAGAACCAACGGAAACCTCTAGATCATATTGGATGTAATAGGGAACCTGCTCTTCATAAACCCCGCCAAAAACTAAGATAGGAAGATTGATCCCAGCTTCTCTTAGCAAGATTCCATCCTGCATATACGAGACAGCAAGCACATCTACCTTTGCATCCACCGCCGCCTTAGCAACAGGAATTAGGCCATGGCCATAAGCGTTTCCCTTCACAGGAAGGCAAAATAGGGATGAGCCGATCTTCTTTCGAATGGCTTGGATATTCCTGCGAAACTGCTCTAAATCTAACTCTATCCAAGCAGGGTGGGGTAATGATTCTATATCCATAACCCGGACTATACTCCATTACGAAAAAAAATCCGATAGTTTCTATTGTAAATAATAAATCTTGTAAGTATCCAAAGATAGTGGAGAAAAATCATGATCAATGAGTTTCATATTCCAAGTCCCTATCTTCTATTTACCGGGAATGCTGATAGTGTTCAAACTGACGCTAAAACAGCTGCAGGGGTTGCCGATTGGAGTAGGGAAAAATGCTTAGGCCAGCTTTGGATGAAATCAACCCGAGTAGATTTAGGCCTGCCTCATTTGAGTTTGGAGGAAGCTGTAAAGAAAGGAGCAAAAACATTAATAGTAGGTGTTGCTCCGATGGGCGGAAGAATTGAAAATGATTGGGTCGATTTATTTGAAAAGGCAATAGAAGCTGGATTAAATATTGCAGCAGGACTTCATACACGACTAAGCAGTATTGATAGATTAAAATCAGCCGCTAACAAATACAAGAAACAACTCTTCGATGTTCGCTATTATGATGGCCCCATTCCGCCACCTAGCGGTAAAAAAAGAACCGGAAAAAGACTTCTCACAGTTGGAACGGATTGTGCTGTTGGGAAAAAATATGCTACTTTGGCAATTGCAAAAAAAATGAAAGAAAAAGGGCTAGACGCAACCTTCAGAGCTACCGGTCAAACAGGAATTCTAATTGCTGGGTCCGGTATCGCCATTGATAATCTTATTTGTGATGATTGTTTTGGCGGCGTTGAAT
>DATIJO010000234.1:0-1618 GCA_035478555.1 Chlamydiales bacterium | reverse complement strand
GGGAATCCCTGAAAAGATCATCCGGCTTGCGGAAGAAGAGCTGAAGGTCAGCCTGGTTCTTTCGCTTCATGCTCCCAATCAGCACATTCGCAAAAAAATTATTCCTTATGCTCGTAAATATGAGCTTACTGAGCTTCTTTCTGCTATGGACTATTACTTTGCCAAAACAAAAAGGGACGTCACATTTGAATACACTCTTTTGAAAGGGATAAACGACCAACCTGAACATGCGGATGAGTTGGCAGAGCTTTTGAAAGACAAACAGTGTACTGTCAATCTTATCCCTTATAATCCGGTAGATGGCTTGAATTTAGATAGACCGCCAAAAGAAAATATTGAAGATTTTAAAGAACGCCTTGAGAAAAAAAATATTTGTACCACCTGGCGCTACACGAAAGGAAAAGATATCGCCGCTGCTTGCGGACAGTTAGCTTTACAGCGCCCCTTGCAAAAAACAACCCCATTGCAGTAGGCTCGGGAAAAATAGCGTGAATAGCATGGCTGCCCCTCTTTATTTTACACTTTTAAGGGTCTTCCTAGTTCCACTCTTTCCCTTATTTTATCTTTTTTATGAAAGACTTGGGATTAGCCTATCTTTAGTTCCCTATATTCTTATTTTGATCCTTCTTCTCTGCGAGTTTACCGATCTCTTTGATGGGTTCATTGCTAGAAAGTTAAATAAAGTGACCGATCTAGGAAAAATTTTAGATCCCACGGCAGACAGCGTGACCCGTCTTACAGTTCTCTTTACCTTTTCTCAGGGGGTTATCCAGCTGCCTTTACTACTTGTCTTAGTCTTTCTCTTTAGAGAATTTATGATCAGCACACTCAGGACTATCTGTGCTTTGAAAGGCTTTGCTTTAGCTGCAAGAAAAAGCGGCAAACTCAAAGCCGTCATCCTTGCGTCTATCTCCTTTTTGATCCTGCTCCTAATGATCCCTTATACCATGGGATATCTCTCATTAGAGAGCTTGCGTCTCATTAGTCTCATCTCTGTATCACTAGCCGCAGTGTATACTGTTTTTACTGCTGTGGATTATTTCTACGCCAATCGCAGCTACATTAAGAAAGCCATCTATTAGCAGGGAATAGGAAAATAGCAGGGATAACAGGATAGCCAGGATATTAGATAAGAATTTTCTTTTTTATCCTGTTTATCCTGTTATCCCTGCTATTTTTTCTTTTTTTATCCCTGTAGCGATTGATAGATCTTTAGGTATTCTTTCGCAGATTTTTCCCATCCAAAATCACAGCGAATGCCTTTGATAAGAAGATTTTGGTGTTCTTCAGGGTGCTGGTTGTATCTGTTAAAAGCTCTGAGAAGTGTTTCTTCTAGAGCGGAAAGGCTAAAGCTATCAAAGGTATAGCCATTTTTTTTCTCTTCCTTGATATGGGTACTGTCAATATCGAAGACAGTGTCGGCAAGCCCTCCGGTCCTTCTTACAATGGGAATGGTGCCGTAGCGTAGGCTGATGAGTTGTGTGAGACCGCAAGGCTCAAAAAGCGAGGGCACAAGGATGAAATCAGAGGCTGCATAAAGAAGCCTGCTGAACTCTTCGTCATATTGGAAATGAAAATGGATCTCTTTAGAGAAAAGCTCTTTTTGAAAGGTTTCAAA
>DATIJO010000233.1:0-3384 GCA_035478555.1 Chlamydiales bacterium | reverse complement strand
CGAGATATTGGGCGCCAGTCCCCCAATCGCCGCCAGTTGCTTCTGGCCGAGGTCGTGCTGCGCCTGGAGTTGGCTCAATCCCTATTTGAAATTCTCATTATCGGAATAATTTTTAACTACCTTCTCTCCTTCTTTTGGAATACCAAATCGATGGACCTGATGTGGGGCTTTTTGGCCTTTATCTTGATTTTTGCAGCCTCTAGCTGGCTAAGACTCCCTGTTCTTCATAAGATCATGCTCGTACTCGGAAATGTGGCAGTAGTAGCTGTCCTCATTATTTTTCAGCCCGAGCTTAGGGTTGCGCTTTCCAAGCTTAGTCTAAAAGGCAAAAAGTACAGGGAGATCACCGAGTTTGATAAATTTCTGGAGCAGCTCTCTACCTCACTCTATCGCATGGCAGATAAGAACATTGGAGCGCTCGTAGTAATTGAAAATGAAGATAGTCTGCAAGAATACGCCCAAAAATCAATCCTCATTAATGCAGATTTTTCTCCTGAGCTCTTAGAGTCGATATTTGTGCCAGGGACGCCTCTTCATGATGGCGCTGTGATCATCCGCGGCAAAAGTATTTTAGCTGCTGCAGTCATTCTTCCCCTTGCAGATGATCCTTCGCAACTAGCAAAATCGATGGGAACAAGACATAGGGCAGGCCTCGGCATATCTCATGCTACAGATGCTGTCGTGATGGTAGTGTCTGAAGAGTCCGGCAAGGTCTCCATCGCAAGAGAAGGGGTCATGACAAGAGGTGTAAAAGTAGACCGTTTTAAAGGGATCTTGAGAAGCATATTTACCCCGCCTACCAGAATGAATATCCAGTCTAAATTCAATATTTTCGAATGGATGAAAACATGATCGGACTATTACGAAGAATTCTTATTGACAACTGGCAGCGAAAACTTGTTTCGATGGTTTTGGCATTAGTCATCTGGTTTGTGGTGAACCACTCCATGTCCTCTCAAAAGACCATTCATAATATTCCTGTAAAGATCATCAATATTCCTATGGGAAAGACCGTTGAAGGGCTGCAGCCAAGCGGTATCCTAAACAAAAAAATCTCTCTCACATTGATCGGGAATAAAAATGTCTTGGATGAACTGACAGGAAGCGATCTAGAAGTAGTCATTGACGCTGACAAAAAGCCTGACGAATGGATTGCAAGCATTTCGAAAAAAAATATTATCAGCCTCACCGGTGTCGATATTAACCAGAGCATTTCCCGGGTCTCCCACCATGATTTCATTATTAAGCTGAGCAAGCTTGCCAAAGAGAAGATCCCTATCCTCATCATGCAGCCGATCGGAGAAGCTCCAAAAGGGTATCAGTATCTAGATATTTGGCCCTATCAGCTCTATCTTTCTATAAACGGTCCTGAAGAGTTGATCAAAAAGCTTAAATCCAGAGGGATAAAACTGACCTTTAACTTAAATGATATCTCCAAAGAGGATTTGGACTCTTTGCAGGCGGCTTTAGGCGAACAGAAAAAGGAAGAGGTAAGCTTTTTTGTGCCTGATATTTGGAAAAAGGTAAATATTCCAGCCCTTTCCGAAGCAGCCTTTCAGATCGACGACTCTTTAGCCAAAGGTTTACGTATTGACTTTATCAAGACAGAGCTTATTCCTATCTCTAGGCCTATTCCTGTCTCTATCTTCTTTCCGCCAAAATACACTCAAACTCTAAACCCTGATACCTATTCCTTAGCTACCAATGAGTTTATTCAAAAAATGAACGGCCTTAACCTGATCACCTCTCCCCTTTTCGCAAAAGGGGTTTCCCGTCTATTTGTGGACATCGTCCACGATATGATGGAGGTTGTGATTGTGGCCGAACCAAAAAGCGAAAAAGAACAGCTACTTTGGAGTACCCAGTTCATCTCTCAACATGAATTGGAAGACAGGTATGTTGAGAGAGTCCTATCGGAATCTTCTGATGAAAGCATGCATGAATTGCAACCACAGCTCAGGGAAGAGTACTTAAGAAACCGCTTCCGAAGTTATATGAATGCTTTTCAGCTCTATACCTCCGATGATCAAAAGCTTGGTTTAAACATTGAGCTTACAGCAAATAATATCAACATCACTCCTTCCGATAAAACGGTAAGATGAGAATAGTCATTCTAAAGAGGACTTTAGGGCAGAAGGGCGGCCTAGAAAAGCATGCCCATCGCATAGCCCAAGGTTTTATCGACAGAGGATGCGACATCACCTTTCTAACTTCAGATCGTCCGGGATCCGATTTTCCTTATCCTTATGTTTCCTTTCCGACTCCCAAATGGCCTCTCTTTTGGAGCCTGGAAAAATTTGATCGAAGCGTAAGAAACTTTCCAACTGTGGATAGGATTTTAGGTTTGGAGAGGAACCGTTTCCAAACCCATCTAAGGGCAGGAAGCGGCGTGCACGCAGCCTACCTGAAAATGCGCTCCCTTTCCTCGCCTCTATCTCATCTTCTTAGAAAGATACATCCTCTTCACCATAAGATCTTGGAGCTAGAAAAAGTGGGATTTGAAAATAGAGGTTTGCAAAAGATCTTTACCAATTCTCACATGGTCAAAGCGGAGATCCTTCACTATTACAAGCCAACAGCTTCAATTGAAGTTATTCATAATGGAGTGGAGTGGGAAGAGATGATTCCAGGATTTTCCGAATGGGAAAAAGGGTATCATCCACACTCCCGTTTTCATTTCCTATTTGTTGGGAATGGCTTTTTTAGAAAGGGATTGGATATTCTTCTTCGAGCCCTTGCCCTTCTTAAAAGAAGAGATTTTTTTCTCTCTATCGTCGGAAAAGAAAAGAAGACCGATTTTTTTATGCGTCTTGTTGAAAAGCTAAACATTCAAAAAAATGTCCGTTTTTTTGGTCCCCAGAAAAGTCTTACTTCCTTTTATCAATGGGCAGATGCTCTAGTTATCCCTTCCTGGTATGATCCGTTTGCAAATGTTACCATCGAAGCTCTTGCGATGGGAGTTTTTGTAATCTCTTCGAAACATAACGGCGGCCATGAGATTCTCACACCTCAAACAGGGTCTATTCTATCCAATCTTTCCGATATTGATCACATCGCTGATCAGCTTGAAAAGGCCATGAGCGTGCCAAAAACTCCTCTTTCTTCAAATCTCATCCGAAATAGCGTAAAACACCTAGATTTCTCCATCCAAATGACGAAGCTTATAGACCAATGTCTATAGAGATCATTGCATAAATCCATTTGCTTGTTAAAATTGCCCTTTTTTGCTCAGTTTAATTTCTTGCCCTCGCCTATACTCCGTCCCGTATATGTCTTCGGGTAAGAAATTAAACTGAGCAAAAAATCATCAATTTTCTCAAGTAAAGCGATTTATTCAATGAACTCTGTAATCTATTTTATCCTTCGCATTGTTACCTATCCAAT
>DATIJO010000232.1:0-2119 GCA_035478555.1 Chlamydiales bacterium | reverse complement strand
GGGAAAAAAAAATATGATTGTAGCTTTGGGCGGAGGCGCGATCCTTGATCCGGACAATGTGAAGCTTTTGACTAAGTTAGGCACTCTTGTATATTTGCAGGTGGATAAAAGCATTTTAAAAGAGCGGCTTCTAAAAGGGCCGATTCCTGTATATTTAGATTCAAAAGACCCTGAAGCATCCTTTGAAAAGATGTATGAAAAAAGAAAAGAGGCCTATGAATCAGTGCCCTCTATCTGGCTGGATGCGAATCGGGAAGAAGAGAAGGTATTAGAAGATCTAATTTCAATTGTTCATGGCAAATAACTCTTTTGGAACTATCTTTAGAATTACGACTTGGGGAGAGTCTCATGGCAAGGCTATTGGAGTAGTCGTAGACGGATGCCCGGCAGGATTATCTCTAACCAATGATGATATCAATCAAGAACTAGCAAAAAGACTGCCCGGCAAATCTCCTTTCACAACTCCCAGAAAAGAAAAGGATGAAGCGGAAATTCTTTCAGGAGTATTTGAAGGGAAAACTACCGGTGCGCCCATCTCCATCATCATTTACAATAAAGATGCAGACTCAAGTAAATATGAACCGATCAAAGATCTCTATCGTCCGGGCCATGCCAACTTTACCTACCTGCAAAAATATGGGATCTTTGATTACCGAGGGGGAGGAAGATCATCCGCACGAGAGACTGCATGCAGAGTAGCAGCGGGAGCTATTGCTAAAAAACTCATTTCTCATTTTGGCATTGAGGTGCTTGCCTATATTAGACAGATTGGCTGTATTCAGATGCCAGAGCCCTCCTATCAAAAAGAGTTAAGAAAAAAAACATACGAAAGCCCTGTTTTTTGTCCTGATCCAACCGCTGCTAAGAAGATGATTCAAGAGCTGGAGAAAGTAAAAGAGGAAGGCGATTCATTGGGCGGCGTTATTGAAGGAGTTGCCCTCCATCTTCCTGTAGGTCTTGGCGATCCTATCTATGAAAAATTAGAGGCTAAACTAGCTGTTGGAATGTTATCCCTTCCTGCAACGAAAGGATTTGAGATCGGGTCAGGTTTTCAAGCAGCGCACATGTTAGGCTCTGAACATAATGATGCCTTTACAGTAGATGACAAGGGAAAGGTCAGCCAAGAAACCAACTTTGCAGGTGGGACTCTAGGAGGCATTTCTACGGGCCTTCCTCTAATCCTTCGGGTCGCATTCAAACCAACATCCAGCATAAAAAAGAAACAGAAGACGGTAGACACAAAAGGGGTAAAACAAGAGTTTCAATTGCCAGAAGGCTCAAGGCATGACCCTTGCGTAGCAATCCGCGCAGTCCCAATCGTTGAAGCAATGATGGCCCTTGTCATCGCTGATTCTCTTCTTATGAATAGGGCCTGTAAACTTTAATTCTCATGATTTGCAATTGAACAGGTTGTAGGTACACCGGTCTTTCCCACTGAATTTTTTTATTCATTTGATCAAATCTTACATAGCTCCATTGAACTGGCATTGGGAAAATATGATTTTGCAGTGGGGGCAATGGACGAGGTTTAATAGATGGCGCAAAGAGATTTAATTTATATTTTCCAGCAGCTAAAGCACATGCAGAAATTAAACTCATATGACCTCCTATAAAATACTGTCGTCATATCCTTTTACCATCTTTTGAAACTCTAGGAGCAGCCCATCAGGAAGATGGAACCAGAATAAAGAGCGTAAATTTGCTGGCTTCACGCATAGATAAAATTCAAGTATGCGTTTTGAGTTTATATGGGATAAGGGAAGAACTAAAATGACCTCTTTTACATATTCTGTGAATCTAGTTAGAGAGAACTCTTCTTTTTTTGGGAGATTCAGAAGATGGCCGGAAAAAAGTTTTAAAAGAGCAAGAGCTGCATAACCTGATTGGATATTGCCATCAAATGAACATGCCAAATAAAGTCTCTTAAATGTTTCGGCAATCACTGTTGGGTCAAGGTCGTTTACTAATTTTTGCAGTTTTTGCCACTCGGCATCTTCTTTTTTATAAGGCTTATCTGAAGAGACATCTAATAGGAGGCCCATCAAACAATCTGATTGCGATGGAGTGGATGTTTTTGTGAACGAGTAGGCAGGAGGTAAATAGTCCATTATCTCCTTAT
>DATIJO010000231.1:0-7980 GCA_035478555.1 Chlamydiales bacterium | reverse complement strand
CGTTAATATTCACCAACTCCTCACGCCACTAGAGTCAGCTCAAGTGATTCTCTCTCACGTCACCGATGGGGAAATCATCGGCCGCAAGGCCCATCTTCCCCAAGCATTTATCGACATTATCCGCGAACACCATGGAACCACCCTCGTCTATTACTTCTACTGCAAAGAGGTGGAACGACTAGGGAATGAACCCTCTCGTGTAGACCAAAAACAATTCCGCTATCCCGGTCCTAAACCCCGCAGCAAAGAATCTGCCATCATCATGATCGCAGATACTTTGGAAGCAGCCTCTCGTTCCCTAGAAAATATCACCGAAAAAAATATCACTGATTTGGTAGAAAGGCTCATCCGAGACCGCATCGACGATGGGCAGTTTGATCAGTGCACTCTTACCTTTGAAGAGCTCTCCACCATCAAAAGGACCCTCATTAAAGCTCTCCTCCTCACCCACCATACCCGCATCAAATACCCCGAAAAAAAGCCCCTCACAGAATCTATTGTAAGTAAGAAAGAAGAATAGAAGAAAAGAATCGGAAACGGTTACATGAAACGCAAACGTTCACGAAAAGTCTTACTTTCCTATGAACTGCTTAGCGGTGTAACGGCGATCAATGGAAGCAGATAGGGTTTTGAAGAGAAGCCTTTTAGGAAGAAAGAGCGATAGAAGGGAAAGTCGGTAGCGGAAGTCAAAGATATCGAGCGGCTTTTTCTTTTCGATTTGACGAAGGATGCGGTTTGCAGCGTACTCTCTGGTCATTGCTCCAACTCGGGGGTGATCTTTTTTTCCTCCGGCACGGTAGATAAAATCAGTATCGATTTGCCCTGGACAGCTGGCAAGGATGCGTATTCCGTGGGGTTTCATTTCAAAATCAAAGCTTTGGGAGAAAGAGGTGAGAGCGCATTTGGCGGCAGCGTAAAGGGAGAGCTTGGGAAAGTAGAAATAGCCTGCAATGGAGGAGATGTTGAGGATGGTGCCTTGCTTTTGGCTGGAATAGAGTGCTCGGGCAGCTTCGATAGAGATTTCAATAGGGACGGAGCTGTTGATTGCAAATTGTTTGAGCTGATCTTCTGTTGGATGCTCAAGGATATGGCCATAGAGGCCAGAACCTGCGCAGTTGATGACAAGTTCAGGAGAGTTCTTATGAATCCAAGCGATAAGCCTCATGCGATTATTTTTATCGGTTAGATCGAGGGAGAGAGTTTCTGCTTGAAGATCTTGTGCAAGAGCTTTTAAACGAACTTCATTTCTTCCGATGAGAAGTAATTTATATTTATCTGCTAATTTACGTGCGAGAGCTTCTCCTAAGCCAGAACTTGCGCCTGTGATTACACATTGCATATGGATTCGATAAGCTTGTCTAGATAGTTATCCATTTCCTTCATGGCCTTTGGAAGGGAGGAAAATTTCTTCTTCACTGCACCAACGTAAATTTTGATCTTGGGCTCTGTGCCCGAAGGGCGGATGACAACTTTTGTCTGGTCTTCAAGCCAAAATCTTAGGACATCAGAGGATGGAAAATCATCTAGGCCATCAGCAAAGTCTTCTATTTTGATCACCTTTTTTCCTAAAAGAGAGCGGGGAGGGTTTTGGCGAAAGAGCTGCATCATGCGGTGGATCTTTTCTTTTGGGAGGGAAAGAGTAGATAGCTTTTCTCGAAAGAGGCCAAACTCCTTATAGAGAAATAGAAGCTGGTCATAGAGAGTTTTCTTTTCCTTTTTTAGAGAAAGCGCGATCTCGGAGATGAGAAATGCGGCTTGGACGCCATCTTTGTCACGGACAAAGGTACTTTGTAAATAACCGCAGGACTCCTCTGCGCCAAAAAGAAAGCGATATTGATCGTTTTTTTCCAAGTGTGGGATTTTTGCAGCGATGTACTTAAAACCAGTAAGAACATCAAAACACTCATGGTTAAAGTGAGCTGCAATCTCTTTAAAAAGTTCGGTCGTGACAATTGTCTTTACAAAGACAGTATTATCTTGCACATGCCTTCCTGCTTTTAGGAGATGATAGAGGCAGATGGCAGCGATTTGATTCCCTGAAAAAGAAATAGCCTTATTTTTATGTCTTATTACTACACCAATTCGGTCTGCATCCGGATCATTGACAAGAAGAATATCCGCCTTTTTTTTGAGCAGCGCTTCCGCGCCAAGTAGGAGAGCCTCTTGCTCTTCAGGGTTGGGGATTTTGGCATGAGGAAAGGAGCCGTTCATCTCACACTGTTTTTTGACCAGATTGACAGAGGAGAAGCCTAACTCTTTTAAAGCTGCTGGGACAAGTGTGATCCCAACTCCGTGCAAGCTGGAATAGATAATTTTAAGGCTCTTGCCCTCTTTTTTGTTTTGGTCGGGGTAATTCTGCAATGTCCTTAGAATGTTTAGGTAGATCTCATCAAAACTTGGGGGTATTTTTTTAATAAGAGGATGCTTCAAGTCTACAATTTTTACATCGGAATTGATTTCCATTTCCTGCATGATTCCCACATCGTGAGGGAACACCACTTGGGCTCCATCGTCCCAATAGACTTTAAATCCATTGTATTCGGGAGGATTGTGCGATGCGGAGATCACAATGCCTGCTTGGCAATGGTGATAGATGCAAGCAAAGGAGAGTAGGGGAGTTGGCCTGGGTTTAGAAAAAAGAAGAGCCTCTATGCCATTTGCAGCTAGAACTCTTGCGCAAAGCTTTGCAAAGAGAGCAGAGTTTTTTCGAGAGTCATAGGCAATAGCAACTTTTGGAGTGGGTTTGGTCTTATTCTTATGAATGTAGTTGGCAAGACCTTGACAGAGTAGTTGCATGGTGTTGGAATTAAGCCTATCTGGGCCGGGGCCCATGATTGCTCTAACACCGCCGGTACCGAAAGATAACACCATCTTCAGATTCCTAATTGTTGCCAGTGTTCATTAGCAATTGGTTTTTTCTCTTCCACGATGGGATCAGTGATGCCTTTTTGTATTTGGGCGATGATCTCTTGCATTTCAGGCACAGATAGCTTAGGTCTGAAGATTTCAATGAAAAAGCTTAATAGAAGGGAATAAGCTGATTGACCATTTGCTTCACGAGGTATGAAATGAAAGTGTAGATGAGGAACAGACTGTCCTACTTCTTTTCCGTTTTTTTGCAGGAGAAGGTAGCTGCTTTTTCCCATTGTCTCAACAACCGCGCTTTGCAGTTTTTTGATCATCTTATTGATGCTGAGGATCTCAGCTTCGGTCAGATCTTCATAACGTTCCACATGACGTTTAGGGATGATGAGAGAATGGCCTTTTGCAATAGGTTGATAGGAGAGCAGGATCATTGTATCTTCGTTTTGATAGATCGATTGATTGTGTATCACGGTTGGATCGCAAAAGGGGCAGGCGAAACTTTGCCATGCAACTAAAATAAGGCTTAAGATGAGTGTTTTAAACATCTGGTTTTCTTTTCCTCTTCGATACTTTTTTTGAGTTCTTTTTGGATCTCCTCAAATGAAATAAACTCTGAATAGGCGTGGTTGATCCCTTCGCAAACAGAGGCAGTCTCTTTCCAAGCTTCTTCTGATTTCATATTGGATACCCACCAAGGATAAGTTCTGCATTGAGCAGGTCTTCCCTCATAGGCAGTACATTTATTATCTTTGAGAAATATACAATCATAGTTTTTTTTATCTTCAAGGAGCGAGATTTTTTTTCCTATCTTACGAGTGTAACGTTTTAGAAAATCTTCCTTAGAAAGTTTTAAGTGTTTACAGAAGCGATCAATGTCTTCGTCATTCAACCAGACATAACCGGGAGCGCCGGTACAGCATTTACCGCAGCCGGTACAGTGAAAGTGAACTCCTTTTTTAAACCAAGGCTCTTTCATGCTTTTTTCCCAAAATGAAAGGTTTTTTCTTCTGTAGGCTGCCATTTATCCTCTTGATAACGGTAGACGGTAAGAGCACAAGAATCATCCTTCAAATCAAGAAGGTTGAAGCTCGCTCTCTCCTTAAAGGAGATACAGCCTGAATCTAAAATAATAGGATAGTGAGAGGCTCTAAGGTCTGCAATGCAATGCCTATGAGTATGACCATGGAGATAGAGCTGCACTTGGGGTGTTTCTTGGAGGAGTTTTCCTAAGTACTCGCCTCGCCATAGGGAATTTTTTGGTTTATCAAATTGAAAAAAAGGAAAATGGTTCATCATTAGGATCTTTTGGTCTTTAGGGAAGGATTTTAGAACAGGGATCAACTTCTCTTCCAAATGCTTTGAAAAAAGTCCGGTAGAATAGATCAGAGAAGTTGGAATAGCGGTTTCAAGGCATAAGTACCACCAGTTCTCAAAAAGAGGGCCTAGCTCAAACTGGTCATTTACAAGCCGCCGGTTCTCATAGACTCTAGTATTGGAAAAATATTGATAGAACCTTTTTTTTCTATAGTCTCTCTTTGTGTAGTGGTCATGATTTCCGGGGATGATGAGAACATTTCTTCCCTGTTCTACTTCTTGAATAAAGCGCTTTGCCTTTTTTAATTCGGCAGATGAGCCTGTGCTAGTCAGATCTCCCGTGACCGTTACCCATTCTACCCCCTTTTCTTCAAAAAGGGCAGGCAGAGGGGCCAAGATCTCTTCTGAAAATCTCTTTTTCCTAGAAAGCAGGAGATTGGCATTTCCTAGCCATCTTTTAGAGAAGAATTGTAGGGGATTAAGACCAATTTGGGAAAAGTGAAGATCGGAGATATGGGCTATTAAGGGCATACTCTAGGGAGTATACTATTCTGCTTTTTAACCTACAACTCGTCCTTTGTAGGGTTTTGCATGGGGGGATCTTTTCATCCGATCTCTCGTTTGAGGGGTGCGATGACGTCTTAAATCATTTTTTTCATCGTCGGATTTAGGAGAGGGGATATGAGTAGTTTCAGCTTTGCGTTGAGCAAGCTTTTTTTCTTTCATCTGCCGTCTATGGGTAGTATCCCTTTTATAAGCAGTATTAAAGGCGTCAAAATTCTCTTCGGCCATCTCGTCACGATGCTCCGAACGGACAATCTTACGGTTTAGCTTCTTAATGTGATGGGGCAAATCCTTTACCATAGATCCTCGGCTTAATTCTAAATTAACATTGATTGATTAATTTATCAAATGTTTTAAGAACCTTTTTAACTGTAATAAAGTGCTGCCAGTTAGTTTGCTTTAATCTTAAGCCTTTAAGATTGGGAGTCCAAGGAGGTGGGACGATGATTGGTCCTTCTAACCAACCCGGTTTCCAATGATAAGTGCCTGAATGTAAGGCAGAAATTGTAATTAAAGGAATTTGAAGATAGGAGGCAAGATGGCCGGGGCCGGAATCATTGCCTATAAAGAAGCCTGATTCATAAATCTTTTGGGCTAACTCATCTAGGGATAAAAGAAGAGGCACATCAAATCCCATCTCCTGTAAGAAAACCCAATCGGGCCTTTCCTTCTTGCTTATAGTAAAAACAGGTTGAAACCCTTTGGACCTTAGTTTTTTGGCAAGAGAGATAAATTTGTTAGGCAGCCAATTTTTTTGTGTACTAGAGGAGGTAGGGTGAATGATAACCCTCTTTAAGTACTTTTTATGGACTAGATGGGAGGGGATCTTCAGGCCTGTTTCTTTCGGAGGGTTAGGTAGTTGCATCATTTTTTGGACTGCAAAGGAGATATTTTCCACTGCACTTTTTGTATAATCAAAAGCAAAATCGGTGGAATTAACAGGGCCATGCTTACTCATCTGGTACTGATGGTAAAAGACAATTAGATTAGGTATTAGCCCTTCATTTCTAAGAGAGCAGAGGGTTTTTGCCCTAGGTGAGTTTTCATGTTGTAAAAGCACCAGATCAAAAGAGGGAAAAACATATTTATAATCCTCTGTTGGGATATGAGGGCGGGAGGAAAACCCTTCAAACCATCTGCCAAAAGAGACAAGATGCTGAGAAAAGATGGTGACCTCATAGCCTGCTTTCTTATATTCATGGCAGGCGATCATCATAAGCAGAAGATCGCCTACCCCTTCACCGCAAACTACGGCAAGTTTCTTTCCCATGATCTAATTTTTCTCTTGTTCTTCTGGAGCGTTTACTATGAGCGCTTCGGAGAGAAGCACCACTATCGCAGTGGAAACAGCGTGGGAGAGACTATTTTTTACTACTTTTGCAGGGTCTACTACTCCTGCATCTACTAGGTCTTCTACTTTCTCGGTGGCCGCGTTAAAGCCTATAGAGCTCTTTTTAGCGTTTAAGACCTGCTCCAAATAAACCGAGCTATCATAGCCTGCATTATGGACAATTTGTTTGAAAGGAGCCGCTAGCGCATGTATCAGAATCTCTGATCCCAGTTTCTCCTCTTCTTCTAATTTCAACTTGCTAACAGCAGAAGCAGCTCGTAATAGAGCGATCCCTCCACCTGGGACAATTCCCTCTTCAAGGGCAGCTTTTGTTGAGTTCAAACTATCTTCAAAAAGCTGTTTCTTTTGCTTCATTTCTGGCTCTGTAGGAGCGCCTACACGGATTAAAGCAACCCCGCCTTGCAGTTTAGCTTTTCTCTCTTCCAGTTTCTCTTTATCATAAGAAGAAGTAGTAGTTTTGATCTCTTTATCGATTTGAGCTAAGCGGGACTGGATTTTCTTGCCATTTCCTTTCCCGTTGATCAGGGTAGTGGACTCTTTAGAAACAATAATCTTCTCCGCTTTTCCTAAAAGCTCCACAGTTGCCTCTCTTAAATTGAAGCCTGCCTCTTCTGTGATCACTGTACCGCCCGTGAGCGTTGCGATATCTTCCAAAAGCTCTTTTCTCTTATCTCCAAAACCAGGAGCTTTTACCGCACAAATTTTTAATGTTCCGCGAAGTTTATTGATTACCAAAGTAGAAAGGGCATCTCCTTCGAGGTCATCTGCGATGATAAGCAGCTCTTTTGACGTGGGAGCGATCGATTGTAAAAGCGGCAAGATCTCTTGAATTGAGGAGATTTTCTTATCGGTGATTAAAATATAGGGATTTTTCATCTCTACGAGGAGCTTTTCCGCATTGGTTGCGAAATAGGAGCTTACAAAGCCTCTGTCAAATTGCATGCCCTCTACGATTTCGATGATCGTCTCCATCGACTTTCCCTCTTCAATCGTAATGACGCCCTCTCTTCCTACTTTCTTGATTGCTTCGAAAATGGTCTCTCCCACTTCATTTGATCCCGATGCTGAAACAATCGCAGTATTGAGGATCTCTTTATCGTTTTTAATCTGTAGGGCCATTTTATCAATCTCAGAGAGGACCTTCTCTAAACCTTTTTCCATTCCTCTCTTCAAAAGAATTGGACTTGCTCCTGCGGAGATATTTTTAATCCCGTTTTGCACCAGGGCCCTTAGGAGAAGTATCCCTGTAGTAGTGCCGTCTCCTGATTTTTCTTTAATTTTAGCCGCTACCTCTTTGCCAAGGCTTACACCCAAATTGGCAAAAGGATCTTTCAGCTCGATGTCTTTTACAATGCTATTGCCATCATTGGTAATTGTCGGAGCTCCCCAAGAAGCCTGCAATCCGACATTGCGCCCTTTTGGCCCAAGAGTTACTGCCACCACATCTGCTAATTTGTCGATGCCGGTCTTTAATTTTAATCTCGCTTCTTCTTCAAAAATGATTTCCTTCGCATTAGATGACATGGGTTAACTCCTTATAATTTTTTCTTTTAGTATTTGATGAAGGCCTACAAAGGTCAGGTCCGGCTCAAAAAAGTGGACAATGCCTTTTAAATCCTGCTCCAGATCTTGTCGAAATTTCGCAGATACCAGGGAATCGGGACGATCTGAGGCAAGTCCTCCTGTAGCAATCACTACTACAGCATCTGCCTTAAAACGGTTTTGAATAATAACATGAATGATTTTTTCAATCGACCCAATAAGTCCATAGTACAAGCCGCTTTGAATATTGCCTACAGTGGACCTTGATAAACAATCTCGTGGTTTTTCGATAGGGACGAGGGGCAACTTGTCTGTGCCATCTTTTAAGGCTTTTGCGCTCATGT
>DATIJO010000230.1:0-8211 GCA_035478555.1 Chlamydiales bacterium | reverse complement strand
TTTTAGAACGAATTGATGGTGGATGTGAGAGAGGACTCTTTTTTGCTCGGCAAAGTTAAGCCTCTCATGTGCCTCTTCGAAGGACAGCCATTCGTAGGCATCATGTTCGGTAGGCGATAGGACCACCTCTTTCATAGAATCAATAAATCCAACAAACACAGGGACTACAAGGATTTTGTCCTGTTTTGCGAAATAGAAGGTCTCAACAGTATCCGCTGAATAGAAGCGGTCAGGAATAATTCCTGTTTCTTCTTTCATTTCGCGAAGGGCGGCTATAATTGCTGTTTCATTTTCTTCCACACCACCTGAGATCATCTGCCAAGTTCCATTCAGATAAGACGAACATCTTCGAATGAGAAGATATTTTTGTTGGTGGATGAGATAAGCGCTTATACAGAAAGGTGAAAGTGATTTCATATTGACTTTCTATCTTAGAAAAATTTAAAAAACATTACTATGCTCAAAAAATATCTCTACATCGCACTTGCTTGTATTATTGTTCTTGTCATTGTAGTAATGACTGTTCGTTTGGCGCACAAGAGGAAGGATAAGCATTTCATTACGTTGTTTGGCAACGTAGATGTTAGACAGGTAGACCTCGGCTTTCGGGTACTGGGAAGGGTGGTGACGATGCCTTTTCAGGAGGGAGATTTTGTGCCGAAGGGCGCTTTTATGGGCGCAATGGAAGAGAAACCCTATACTGATCAGGTGACAGAGGCTGAAGGCTCAATTGAATCGATCAAGGCAGAGCTTCTGAACGCGGAAGAGATCTTTCAGAGAAGGGCAGAATTGATTTCAGAGGGCGGAGTATCGAGGGAAGATTATGAAACTGCTCTTGCAACCAGGGATAGTTTGACCGCAAATTTGAAACAGGCAGAAGCTGCTCTTTTGGTAGCACAAAAAAACCTTGCAGATACTAGGGTTTATGCGCCGACGGATGGCACGATCCTGACCCGCATTAGAGAGCCTGGCAGTGTGGTGAATCCTGGCGAGCCGATCTACACACTTTCGGTACTATCGCCTGTTTGGGTAAGAGCTTTTGTGCCGGAACCAGAACTGGGCAATATTTACTATGGAATGCCTGCAAGGGTCTATACCGACACTAAAGGAGGACCAGTCTATGATGGCCATATCGGATTTATCTCTCCGGTTGCGGAATTTACACCAAAAACGGTAGAGACTACACAATTACGTACCGATCTTGTCTATCGTTTGCGCATTATCGCTGAAAACCCTGATAGATATTTCAAACAGGGAATGCCTGTAACTGTCAAACTTCAAAGGGAAAAAGAAGTTGGATCTAGTTCTTTTAAAAAATATCAGTAAAAAGTTTGGCAAGATCACTGCCCTGGAAGGAATTAACGGGGCTTTAGAAAAAGGCAAAATTACCGCTTTGGCAGGTCCCGATGGTTCAGGTAAAACAACGCTCATTCGGCTTATTGCAGCTCTTCTTCTTCCAACCACCGGTGAGATCACTGTTCAAGGTTACAACACTATCAAAGAGGCAGAAAAGATCCACGATCTTTTGGGTTATATGCCGCAGCGCTTTGGGCTCTATGAAGATTTGACCGTTATCCAAAATTTAGACCTCTATGCTGATTTGAAAGGCGTCAAAGAAGAAGAAAAAAAGGGGATATTTGACAGGCTGTTATCTTTTACAGGGCTTGCTCCCTTCATTCATCGTCTAGCGAAAGATCTTTCAGGAGGGATGAAGCAGAAGCTTGGGCTTGCTTGTACCCTTTTATCTAAACCTACTCTTCTACTATTAGATGAACCAACTGTTGGTGTGGACCCCATCTCAAGGCGTGAACTTTGGAAAATGATCCAGGACCTATTGCAAGAAGGCATCACTGTTCTTTGGAGCACAGCCTATCTTGAAGAAGCCGAGAAATGCGATGGGGTGATTTTATTGAATGAGGGAAAGCTGATCTATCATGGACCTCCTCATGAACTTACTAAACGAAAAGAGGGGCTGACTTTTAGAGTGAAACCAACGGGAAACAAAAGAAAGTTTCTTGAAAAGATCACTGAAAGAAAGGATGTAGTGGATGCTGTTATACAAGGAAGCAATGTTCGTATTGTTCTAAAAGAAGGAGGAGCGCCAGGTTCGGATTGGACCCCAACTCCTCCTCGTTTTGAGGATGCTTTTATCGACATTTTGGGGGGCTGCCCTAAAGGCGGATCAAAGCTTGCTGCCAACGCTCCTGAAATGCATCCTCAAAGAGAATATATGATCACCACTCATGACCTTACCAAACGTTTTGGGGACTTTACCGCTGCGGATAAAATCAACTTACAGATCAAACCGAAAGAGGTATTTGGCCTTTTAGGCCCGAATGGTGCGGGAAAGACCACTACTTTTAAAATGATGTGCGGACTTTTACCTCCGACATCGGGCACTGCAACGGTGGAAGGTGTTGACCTCTTGACCGCTTCTGCAAAAGCAAGAGAACATATCGGCTATATGGCCCAAAAGTTTTCTCTCTACGGAGGCCTTAGCGTACTGCAAAACTTGCGTTTTTTTGCGGGAGTCTATCATGCAGATGAAAAAGTCATAAGCGAAATGATAGAGACTTTTAACTTTACACCTTTTTTAGATCTTTCGGCAGGACTTCTCCCTCTAGGTTATAAGCAGCGCCTTGCACTCGCATGTGCTCTTATGCACCGGCCTGAAGTTATCTTCTTAGATGAACCAACATCCGGTGTAGATCCGATCACAAGAAGAGAGTTTTGGGAACATATCAATGGACTTGTTGAAAAGGGTATCACCGTAATGGTCACAACCCATTTTATGGATGAAGCAGAATATTGCGACCGTATTGGACTTATCTATCAAAGTAAATTGATCACTGTGGGAACTCCTGATGAGCTAAAAGAAAAAGCAAGAACACCGGATAATCAAAATCCCACTTTAGAGGATGCATTTATCCATCTCATTGAAACTTACGATAAGGAAAGAGATCATGTGGTGGCGAAGGGTTAAGGCCCTTATTGTGAAAGAATACTATCAGATAGTACGCGATGTGAGCAGCATTCTGATCAGTGTTGTGCTTCCTCTTATACTTCTTTTCATTTATGGGTTTGGAGTTTCCTTAGACATCAAGCATTTAAGAATTGGGCTAGTGATGGAAGGTACGGCCCCTGATGCGCAAAGTTTTGCAAAATCTTTGACCAATTCTCCTTATTTTGATGTGCAAATTGACCAAGATCGAAATAGTTTTGACCGCATGATTGTAGATGGCTCTATTCGAGGCATTGTAGTCATCCCTTCCTATTTTTCTGCCTTTAGAGAGAGGCCGCCAAACCAAGCTCCTATTCAAGTGATTGCAGATGCAAGCGATCCTAACACAGCAAGTTTTGTACAAAACTACGTTGCTGCTGCCTTTGCAAATTGGCTCGTTCAAGAACAGATCTCTAGCAGGTGGCAAGGTCTGCCGCTTGTGAATTTGCAGCCTAGATACTGGTTTAATGAGCAGTTAGATAGCAGGTATTTTCTTCTTCCAGGATCCTTAGCTATCATCATGACATTAATTGGAACTCTTTTAACAGCTCTGGTCATTTCTAGAGAGTGGGAGAGAGGGACAATGGAATCTTTGATGGCAACTCCTGTCCGAATGTCAGAGGTGTTAATAGCAAAATTGATCTCCTATTTTATTTTAGGAATGGTCTCTTTCATTCTTTCTGCCTCTCTTACGATCCTTGTTTTTCAAGTCCCATTCCGAGGCTCTTTTCTTCTTCTACTATTTACTGCCAGCATTTTTCTTTTCACAGCTTTGGGACTTGGGCTATACATTTCCACGATTTCCAAAAACCAGTTTGTGGCCTCTCAAGCAGCATTGATCACAGCTTTTCTTCCCGCTTTTATGTTGTCAGGCTTTGTATTTGAAATATCCAGCATGCCCTGGCCGATCCGCGCGATTAGCCAGATCATCCCGGCAAGATATTTTGTCTCATGCCTTCAAACTCTTTTTCTTGCGGGGAATGTCTGGGCTCTGGTCCTTAGAAATATTTTGATCATGGGACTTTTAGGGATGATCTGTTATTTCCTTACGATTTTTAAAACAGCAAAAAGATTGGACTAGGTTCCGATGAAACTTCTAGCATTAATAAAAAAAGAGTTTTTGGCGGTTTGGCGTGATAAAAAAAGCCGCTTTATTCTTATCTTTCCTCCGATCATGCAGCTCTTTATTTTTGCATTTGCAGCCACTTTAGATGTGACCAATGCTTCCATCGCTATTCTAAACCGTGATAATGGAGAGCAGGCATTTGAATTGGTTCAGCGCTTTCATGGCTCTCCCATCTTTCGTCATATCACCTATCTAAAAGGGGTGGAACAGATCAAACCCTATATTGATGAGCAAAAAGGTTTTATGGTTGTATCGATCGATGAACAGTTCTCCCGCAATTTAAATGCAGGAAAGCCTGCCGATGTACAGCTCATATTAGATGGAAGAAAGTCCAATACCTCTCAGATTGTTGCTGGCTACACACAGAGTGTTATCACACAATTTTCACGTGATGTAGAAACCAAATATGAATACCCGCAGATTAACATCACTCTTTTTCCAAGATATTGGTTTAACCCCAATCAGCTCTATTATTGGTTTACAGTGCCCGGGCTTTTAGGAATCTTGACGATGGTGGAAGCACTCATGATCACAGCTCTTTCAATTGCCAGGGAGAAGGAGCTTGGAACGTTTGATCAGCTTTTAGTCTCTCCTCTTCTTCCAGGAGAGATCCTGATAGGAAAAGCAGTACCTGGTATCGTGATCTCCATGGCAGAAGCAACCATTATCCTAATCGCAGGAATCCTGGTTTTCCATATTCCTTTCACCGGCTCTTTTCTTCTGCTTTATTCCAGCATGTTTGTCTTTGTCTGCGCAATTATTGGGATTGGTCTCTTTTTCTCAGCTCTCTGTTCTACCCAGCAGCAGGCCATCCTTGCAGCGTTTGTTTTCAACTCTCCTGCAGTGCTTCTTTCCGGCTTTGCAACCCCAATTGAAAACATGCCCCAATGGCTCCAATACATTACCTACATCAACCCTTTGCGCTATTTTTTGGAGATTTCAAGAGGAAGTTTTTTGAAGGATTTTCCTGCTCTGGATGTTTTCAAAGACACATGGCCCATGGCCTTAATTGCAATTGTCACTCTCACAGGCGCCACCTTCTTCTTCAGACGAAGAATCCAGTGAGCTATCCCATCCACCTCCCAACGCTTTAATGAGCTGAACTGAGGATTGGTAACGAAGGCCGATCACATTCATTAAGTTTCTTGCGTTGGTCAGTTTGGTCTCTTCATAGTTGTATACTTCTAAGAGATTGACAAGGCCCCTATCAAATCTTTGGCGGGATAAGTTCTCTACCTCTTCTGATGCAGTATAAGAGATCATCAATTGCTCGGATTGTTTCATCTGCTGCTCGATATTTGTTAGAGCATCTTCTACCTCTTGAAAAGCGGTCAAGATCGTATTGCGATAGATACCTTCTTGCGCTTTATAGGCTGCGATGACCGCATCGATCTCGGAAACCCTTCTTCCCGCATCAAAGATGAACTGTTGGATGTTGGTGCCCCAACTCAGATATCTTCCCTTCCAATTAAGGAAATCTCTCAGGACGGGGCTTAAAAAACCAAGAACTGTAGTTAACTGGACCTGCGGAAGAAGGGATGTATACGCAACACCGATCAATGCATTTTCTGCGGCCATCGTACGTTCTGCTTGTACAATGTCTGGCCGTCTAGTGAGAATAGAAGAGGGGAGATCCCCAGGAACGCATGGGGGAGGATCCCTTAAAGGGTTTCTCGCAATGTGAAACTCAGATGATGGTACTGCAATTAAGGTAGCAATTGCGTTTTCAAATATATTTCTCTGGCGTACGGAATCCTGATAGTCCGCTTCCGCATTCGCAAGCGCCTCTTCTGCTTGTGCCACGTCTAGATAATTATCCAAACCCGCTAGGTAGCGGGATTGATGAAGTTCAAGTAGTGCTTTATAAACCGCGAGGATCTTTTCCAATAGCTCCAATTGCATGTCCAATGTGCGCACATTGAAATAGTTGCTTGCAAGTTCGGTAGTGAGCGTAAGGAGGCTGCCTCTCATTGCCGCATCTTCTGCTTCAATGCCAATTTTTGCTGCCTTGTAAGTGCCCCGGAACCTTCCCCAAAGGTCCACTTCATAGCTTAAATTGAGAGGCAATGCATAGGACATCTCATGCACTCTCTGTAAGACCGGGATTCCAGGAATCGTAGAAGGTATTCCATAGAGCTTGATCAATTCATTTGTGTTACTGTAACTGGGATCAAGATTTGCTTGGGGAAAAAGAGTCGACCATGCCACTCCCGCAACTGCCCTTGCTTCAGAGACTCTTTGTAATGCGCTATAGAGACTTGGGTTATGCTCCATTACCTTCTTTTGAAGATCATTCAAAGTATCATCTTCAAATAGCTCCCACCAGTTCTCTAAATTAGCTGAGGTTACAGCAACATTGCTTTCACCTTTCCAATCAGTAGGCACCTGTGTGGTCGGTACCATGTATTTAGGTCCGATCATGCAGCTGCTTAATAAAATTAGCGGTAATAAAACAATTCTTCTCATTAATTTATCTATTAATGAGAAAACATATTAATTCCAAAGATATAATTTAAAAGAATCGGAAAACGCAAACGCAAACGGAAACGGTAACGGAAAAAAGTGCCTACCCGTTTCCGTTTGCGTTTGCGTTACCCGAATAATTACGGCTTCTGTGCAGAAAGAATGCGGACATAAGGAAAGATCTGGAAGTTTCGTTTACTCACAGAGATGTTTTTCCAGCCTAGCTGCTGAAGAGCTTCTAGGTAGTCCGGAAAAGCACGAAAGTCAACAATGATCAGCTTTCCTTGGGGTTTGAGAACTCTTGCCATTTCTTGAATGGCAAGAAGCCGCTCTTCTTTGGTCTTTAAATTGTGGATAGCAAGTGATGCAAGCGCTATATCAAACTTCTCTTTTTCAAAAGGAAGAGCGCACATATTGGCAGTTTGAAAAAGGACCCTATCTTTAACATTTTCAATATCTGCGTTATTTTGCGCATTTTGAAGAGAACTTCCCCACTGATCTTTTCTTTGCCAAATATCAATTCCTGTCACTTTTCCATTTTCTAATTTTTTTGCAGCTTCAATGGCAAATATCCCTCTTCCACAACCGATATCAAGAATATGTTCCTGGCCTTGAAGATTCAGATTTTCAACCACGCCCTGTAAACATTTCCTCTTACCCCGCTTACTGCTGTAAATCATAAGCAATATTTCTACGCCCATCACTACTGCGCCTAAAAAAAACTGAATTTCAATAATTTTAGAAAGGGGAGAGGAAACTTCAAGATAGACTGGAGTAAGTAAAGCCAGAAGTAACGACGCTAATGATCCAAAAAAGAGGGCGAATAGTACGATCGGTGCATCAAGTCCGTAGTTTGGTTTCATATATTCATCTTAAAAAATTTGCATTTTATTAGGTTATTGATTTTGCTGGTAATTTGTAAGGAATTTTTTTTTCAATGCGCGCCCGCTTTGCTGTATCACTATTTTTTCTCGTCCTAGCAGTGAGAGTTTTTTCTGCAGTTCAGTACACTGTTGTCGTTGGAACCGATGCAAATCCTTCAGGCGGCGGCGTGGGCAGTGGAAATTCGGGTGATTTGCGATGGGTCTTAAACAAGATCCTTTCCGACCAGGTGGGGGCTGCAGCCACTCAGAGGACAGTGATTTTTGATCCCGCGGCAACTCCCGTTACTCTTGTGAATGCTCTTCCTATGATCAACTTATTTACACCTGATGATGTAACCATTGGGGGAAATAGTACGGTAATTATTAGTGGTAGTGGAGGCCCTAAAGTACGTCTTTTTTATTGCGTTCAAGGAAACGTTACTCTTAAGAATTTAACCCTATCAGCAGGTAATGCAGGTGGCGGAGCAGGAGGATCGGGAGGATCAGGTGCTGGCGGCGGCGGCGGAAGCATGGCAGCTGGAGCTGCTCTTTTTATTGACTCGGCCAAAGTGACTTTGAATGGCGTCTCTTTTGCTAACAATATCTCAACTGCGTCAGCGGGGGGAGTGACAGTTGCGGGGGTCTCAGGCGGCGGCGGAGGGGGCGGTGGTTTAAACGGTGTTGGCGGGGCTGGGGGCTCCGGTGGTACAGCTGGTGGTTTTGGTGTTGGCGGCGGTGGGGGCGGCGGAGGTTATGTA
>DATIJO010000229.1:0-2315 GCA_035478555.1 Chlamydiales bacterium | reverse complement strand
TTTATCATCTACATTCCCTCTGAGACCAATAACTAATCCTCTTGCCAAAGCTAAACCTACAACAAGACACAAACCACCTGTGATTCGGAGAACTTTTTCTACCCCTCTATTATACGAAGCTGACAGGATAGCATTCGGAACAGCTTTCATCTTTAGCTCAAAGGCATAGAGCTTTATTAATTCCTCATGAAGAGCCGGTCTAGATTTGGAATCTGCTAAGAGGAAATCATCCATCCTCAATAAAACAAAAGTCTGATAGTAAGTCCTTTTGTCTACAGGCATACGAACAAGCTCGCCTCCAAGGGCCAAGCATCTTGCTTTGTAAGCCTCTAAATTTTGCTGAAGATGAGCAGGACTTGCTTCTGCAATCTCTTTATGAAGCTTTTCTACTCTAGTTTGAAAATCCGGAAAAACAGAGATACTCTTTCCACTGAAAGTATAAGCGCCTAGTAATGCAACAGCCGCATTCTGCCAAGAGAATAGATTTTGATTGATAAAAGTATTCCATCCAAGAAATGCCCCTGCAGCAAAAACAGTGCCTGCTCTTGCCAATCCTTTACAATAGCTTCTGGTCTCTTCTGAAAAAGAAGGAAGGTAGGAGGAAACCTTATTTAAACAATTAGTTGCCATAAATACCATTTAATTAGAAATATTATACAATATTTTTAATTAAATGTATATGATAACAATTTAGTAAAATTAAATTTTTAATTATATCTTATCGCAGTAATGAAATTACTGCCTCGGCACTTCTTACTTCTGCTTTCTGACTTCTGACTTTAGAAAGCTACTAGCTTTCTCGCCGCTTCTTCGATGTCTTTCTTTTGTGGAAGTACTACGTCTTCAAGGTCTTTGCAGTAGGGAACAGGACAGTCTTTACCTGCCACCCTTTGAACGGGGGCATCTAGATAGGTAAAGGCCTCTTCCATGATTCGGGCGGAGAGCTCGGCACCGAAGCCGCAGGTTTTGACAGCTTCATGGACGATGAGGACTTTGGAGGTTTTTTTGACTGAGGTAAGGATGGTCTCCATATCAAGCGGGACCATGGTGCGAAGGTCGATCACTTCGATAGATAGACCCTCTTTTTTGAGATTGTCTGCGATCTCTACAGCCATCATGACCATCATTCCCCAGACGATGATTGTAAGATCTGCGCCGCTTCTTACCACATTGGCTTTGCCAAGAGGAAGGATAGCATCTTGATCTGGTTCAGGACGTGCGCAGAAGGCTCTTTGACGGTAGAGTCCTTTATGCTCAAGGAAGATCACGGGATTGGGATCGCGGATTGCGGACTTAAGAAGCATTTTTGCGTCTGCAGCATTGCTTGGTATGACTACTTTTAAGCCCGGGCAGTGGGAGAGATAGGCTTCAGTACTTTGAGAATGGTAAGGTCCGCCTTGGATATATCCGCCGTAGGGCATACGGATGACTACCGGCATTTTCCACTCGCCATTGGAGCGGTAGTAGATACTGGAGAGCTCATTAAAGATCTGGTTCATGCCTGTCCAAGAGTAGTCGGCAAATTGGATTTCAGCAACAGGCTTATACCCGTGAAAAGCAAGGCCGATCGCAAGGCCTACGATGGTTGATTCTGCAAGAGGAGTGTTGAAGCAGCGCTCTTTTCCGAAAGCAAGAGTTAGTCCTCGTGTGATACCGAATACGCCGCCTTTTCCGTGGGCAACGTCTTGTCCAAAGACAACTACCTGAGAGTCTCTTTCCATCTCTTCTTTGATGGCATGATTGAGGGCGTCCATGATAACGATGGACTCGCCTTCAGAGGATGGTTCTTTGTAGGGAACTTGGGATTCTGCAAATACTTTTGTGGTAGCGCTATCTTTTGATGGAAAGGGAATGGTATCTGCAACATCTGCAGCTTTTTCAACTTCTGCATGGCACTCTTGTTTGCATAAATCTAATTCTTGCTGCGTGAAGAGCCCTGATGCCAGAAGAAACTTTTCATAGTTTGCAATGGGATCTCTTTTGAGATCTTGTGCAGCTGCTTTTTCATCTTTGTATTTTTGAGGATCATCGCTTGAGCTGTGAGGGCCGATACGAGGAACTTTGGCAACAATTAGAGAGGGTCCTGCATGTTTTCTTGCTTTTTGTACCGCTTGATAAAGCGCGTGGGAGGTTTGAAGAAAATCGCAGCCATCAACATCATGCACAGAGAGATTTTCATAGCCTCTAGCCATTTTTACAATGGATCCGCCTGCTGTTTGTTCTTCGACAGGAACAGAGATCGCCCAGCCGTTGTCTTGGATGACAAATACTACGGGCAGCTTATAGATACAGGCAAAATTGAGGGCTTCATGGAA
>DATIJO010000228.1:0-2561 GCA_035478555.1 Chlamydiales bacterium | reverse complement strand
GTTTTTGGACAGGCATTATTTGTCTCAAAAACCGCTACTTTTAGGTTATTCTGGAGGCCCGGATTCTAAAGCCCTGCTTTATGCCCTTTTGGAATGTGGAATAGATCTGCCTCTGCATCTCGCCCATGTGGACCATGGATGGAGAGAGGAGAGCGCTGAAGAGGCTATCCTTCTAAAAGAAGAGGCAAATAGGCTAAATCTTCCTTTTCATCATTGTAGACTAGATCTTAAAGAATATAAGAATATGGAAGCTGTTTGCAGGGAAAAGAGGCTAGGTTTTTTCTCTGAAGTTCTAGGGAAGATTAAGGGAGAGGCCCTCCTACTTGCCCACCAAAAAAATGATGTTTCGGAAACTGTTTTAAAACGCCTTTTTGAGGGTGCGCACCTTCCCCATCTGTATGGTTTAAGAGAAGTTGCGAGCTTGCAAGGAATGCAAGTTTGGCGTCCGATGCTATCAATTACCAAAGAGGAGATCTACCGGTTTTTGAAAGAAAGGGAGCTTTCCTGGATAGAAGATCCTACAAATCTTGCAAAACACCTACTCAGAGGAAGAATGAGAAGCTCTCTTATTCCACTTTTGGAAGAGCATTTTGGCAAGGATATTCAAGAAAATCTCTATCTTTTAGGCAAAAGGTCTGATGAGCTGAATGGTTATCTACAAGCTCGTGTTGCCCCTCTCTTAGGGCTCATTAAAAAAGGCCCTTTTGGAAAATGGTTAGATTTAACTATTCCTCTTCATCCTTTAGAAAGAAGACATCTGCTTCTTCAATTTTTAGGCTTTACCCCAAAAAGAGGGGATTTGGAGCAGATGCTACTTTGGATCGATGAAAAAGATCCTGATAAGGAGATGGGACATTTTTTCTTTGACAGAGGCATTATCTTCTCAATAGAAAAACCTATTCGATTTCCTGAAGGTTGGGAGATCCAAACACAAAAAACATCGCAAAATGAGATCAAAAGCTCCTCTTGGATTGATTTTTTATTAGGCAGGGTAGAATTGGTGCTTCCTGAGGGAGAATATCATTTTAAGCCTCCCGGAAAAAAATACGGGGCCTTTAAAAAAATGTGGTCAGAGCATCAGGTTCCCTCTTTTTTAAGAGAAAAATTGCCGATTGTTTTTAGGGGAAATGAACCTTATCAAGAACTTCTTACAGGAATAGAACAAAAGAATTTAAAGAATTCAAGTTATTTGCATATAATTTTAAATTGCAAATAATCTTTTTTTAAATGCTGACAATAATATTTATTTTTGTTATATCTCTTGAAAGAAGGGGACTGTCCCAGACCCCCTCGGGAAATGGCTTTACTTTTATTGGAAAAAAGTATTTAATTTCCCGTTTGGCTCTATTCTAGAAAACATTAAAAATTAAGCGGTTTTATGGCTAACAATAATAAAAAATTCGAGCAAAAGAAAAGGCTGCCCGGCGGCTTTCTCATTTTTCTTTTCGCGGCCGTTTTAGTGGTCCTCACTATTCAGTCGATGTTCGAAAATAAATCCAATAAGGTTGCATTTAGCTATCAAGCAGAACATCTCGTCAACTTGGACCTGCTTCAGCCGGAAGACAGTCGTAAAATTGCTTTAGGGGACAATCTCGTTACCTTTACAGGAAAATTCCGTGATCAAGAGTCTGACTCTGCTAAGGAACGTTTTGCCTATCTTGAACTTCTCAATAGAAACCATGAGCTTTCTGAAGACGCCGGCAAAGAGGCAAAAGAGCTAGACCAGATCCAAAAGTCTGTCTATGAGGCAGGAGATTTTTTCCTCCATATCTCAGGCATTCCTTATCCAAAATCCGGCTATGTGGTCATTAATAATAATTATGATTCTCCGCTTAGAAAAAATGCGATCGTTATCCGATCCCTTTCTGATAAGAACCTTCTCAGTTTAAGGGACGTAAAGAACTCTTTTCAGCCTATTGCAAAAGTGCCGGATGAAGCTCAAATCTTAGCCACTTCTAAAAGCATCCAGACACTCCTGCAGCTTTTCAAGTCTCCTCAATTGGGCTTAGGAAATGAAGCTATGAAGCAAAAGCTGAGAGATTTAGAAGTTGCCTATAATAGCGTATCACCTGAAGGCGAAGCTGCAGAGACAATCAAAGCCTATAAGGGCATTTTAGATGGATTAACCGAACTCGTCCAAGAGCTAAATGCTGATCATAATGGAATCCGCCTTCTTCCTCTTAGAAGCGTAAGAAATTACCAAGAAGAGCTAGCAAAATTTAACTCCCTTTCCAATGAATTTGATAAAAATAGTCAGCTTCTTGATAAGTCCCGCCAAAAAGTAGCCGATGTGATCTGGTTTTTCAATAACCAAGAGCTCTCTACTAAAGCACTTGAAAAACAAGACCCTGAGACCTTTAACCACTGGTTTCAGCAGGCAAAAATGGAGTGGGATAACTTTTCTGGGAATAAGAGCCTTGCCTTTAAAGCACCGGACCAACCTCGTAATAGCGTTCTAGAGAAAAAATTTAAGAGCCAAGAGCCCTCTCCAAACTACATAAGCTACCTATTCACCATCTTGCCTGTGCTTTTGGTGATCATGCTCCTCTATTTTATCTTCT
>DATIJO010000227.1:0-4631 GCA_035478555.1 Chlamydiales bacterium | reverse complement strand
CAGGCGAGACCGTAGAATAGTATTCCACCACTATCACCTCAAACTGATCTTGTGGCAGGGTCTGTTTGCTTAAATAATGACAAATATGAAAGCTCTCTCGAACGCTCCAGTCCAAGAGAATGATGCTAATCTTAGGGCGCTTAGCTGACTGCTTCAAAAACTGCATGAAAAAATTTTCTCAAAGAGCGGTAAATTAAAAAACCTATTTTTAACTTCTTTGAAAATTTATGTACAGAATGCGAATAAAAAAAAGCGCTCTGATGGAAAAATCAGAGCGCTTTTAGGAAGTGAATGGAATTATACTAGAGTAAATCCGAACAAGGCAGAGGTAGGAGATGGGGCTGGTGTTATCGATGGTAATTTCTTATCCGCATCTATAGCAGAAATAGTACACTCTCTGATTAACTTTTCTGGTTCAGCGGCCGAGCTAGCAGCTGGCATCGCAGGTACGCTCGGTTCAATAGACAAAGGTTCTATTATTTCATCGAAATCTTCAACTACTAAATCATCTTTAATAGGCTTTGATGGTTTCATTGTTGGAGCTTTAGGCAGCTCAGGTCTTGGTGCAACTACTGCATCAGCAGAAAAAGCTGAGAGAGTAAGGGGAGGTAAAGCTGCGGAAGGAGATGGCACGATTGGTTTAAAAGCTCTTTTATTGATAGGTGGAAGAGGAGACGAAGCTGCGCTTTCAGAATCCGAATCTAATTCCAACGCTGGAGGAGCTGATGGAGTTCTAACTGCCGGTAAACCCGCACCCTTTGAAGGACTAGGTGAAGGTGATGTTGCTGGCGATGCAGCGGCGCTTTCTAAATCAGATGATGATGATTTTTTTAATGGGGCGAATTTTGTAGGCTGTAAGTGAGTTCCCACAGCTGGTGAATATCTATAAGCCTTTGCACTACTTGCAGAGGGAGATTGTGAAGGCGAAGCTTCCTCACTTTTTGGTGATGGGGTGCTTAGCCTTGATAGAAGAGGAGATTGTTTTCCATCTGAAGGAGATACCGACATAGATCTTGACTCTCCCCCGCGCTTAATAGCGCTCGCGGATACTGCAGGAGGCGGTGTAGCCGCATCAAAAGCAGGTAATTTTTTTGATCTAGATCCATCGCCCCATGCAGTTCTTGCTGTGGGCGATTTACCGTGTGTTGGGTGTGCTGGGGGTTTTCCTGAGCCGCCTAAAACTGGAGGTAATTGGAATGACATATTATTATCCTTTTTTAAAAATATTATTATAATATTTACTAAATTCAATAACAATTGTATCAAATAAATTAATAAATTACAATTAATATTTTATTATATAAGTGACTTTGTATTAATGGTTTGCTTATTTTTTATTATATGGTTAGAAACTCCTATACAAGCTTAATAGGTTATTTTGCTTACAAATGAGCTAAATAGAGAATAGTTAGAAAGTTAAAGAGCTATAGAGGGTTTTCAAGAGAGGTAGAGATTCCCCTCAGCGAGACGCCTCGATACGGGTTCAGGAACTTCTCGTCCCACCCTGGGACTCCTTTCGGCGAAGCCGAAAGCCGGTTTGCACTGAAGTGCTCACTTCGAGTCCCACTCGCAAGGTACGTTTAGTACCTTGCTTCCGAGTAATTTTCTGCGAAAAATAACGGAGTATGGACTCCTCTCGGCGAGACGCCTCGAGCCGGTTCGCGCTTTAGCGCTCACTTCGAGTCCCACTCGAGAGACGCGTTTAGTGTCTCTCTTCCTCGCATTTTTTTATAAAAATGCTCGGAGTGGGACTCGAACCCACACGGGATTTCTCCCAAAGGATTTTAAGTCCTTTGTGTCTACCATTCCACCATCCAAGCGAGGAGAAAAAATTTAAAGGAAAGAGGCCTTAAGAGTCAAGGTTTACTCTTCTGGCGGTAACTCCTCTTTTACTTTTGAAGGATGTTCCTCTTCATAATACTCGGGATTATAGACAGGTTCATCTCTTGGGCCTTTGCTTCTTGGCTCCAGGTCTTCAGGAAGAATTTCTTCTTTGGACTCTTCATTGAAGCCTTTGCCATATTCTAAGACATCGGGAGGAGTTTCTCCTTTTTCAGGAATGATATTGGCTTCTAAGACCCCTACATCTTTATAGCGGCTGAGTTTTTCTTTAATGAGTGTGGGAGGAGGAGGAAAGAGCCGTGAGATGGGAGTTGTTGGAGTAGTGGTAGCTTCTGGTTGAGCCCCTTCTTCTTTGGAAGAAGAAACGGGTTCAGCTGTTTGAGCTGATTCTTTTTGCTCCATGCCTCTTCTTCTACGGGATCTTCGTTTATCTCTTTTGCCGCGAGACTCTTGCTGTTGTTGTTGTTCCCCAGAGGGAGCTTTTTCTTGGGGAGCTTCGCGTTCTTCTTCAGGGGCTGCTGCTTTTTCTGGCCTGCCGCCGCCGATTTTGATGTTCTTCTCAATCCCGATGCTTTTTAAGACCATGCGGGTCTCTTTTAATTCGAGGATCTCATAATCGCTTACAGGAAGCAAAAATGATTTAGGTCTTTCTGTTGAGCGGTAAAAAATAGAATTGCCAAAGGATACTACTTCAATAGCATCTACATAGTAATCCTCATGTCCTGCTCCTTTGCTGCTGCGAACGACAAGTTTGCAGCCTTCTCGGGGAGTGATAACCGTTTCGATAATGGGTTCTCTTGTGAAATTCACTTATAATACCATAATTTGTTAGAGGTTTTACCTCTGTGGGTTTATGAAAGTGGTATGTCATTTAGAGGCGCTCCTTCGAAGCCATATATTCCAAAAGATCAATGATGCGAGTGGAGTAGCCAACTTCATTGTCATACCACGCTACTAATTTATAAAATCGCTTGTTCAAAGCGATTCCAGCTAATTTATCAAAAATACAAGAGTAGTTTGATCCGATAAAATCGGATGAGACTACCTCTTCATCAGTAAAGGCCATGATTCCTTTCATTTCTTTTTCCGATGCGGACTTCATGGCATTGCAGATTTCTTCATAACTTGTGTCACGCGCTAAACGTACTGTGAGGTCAACAACAGAGACGTCTGCAACAGGAACTCGAAAAGCCATTCCCGTGATTTTTCCTTTTACTTGGGGAAGGCATAGACCGACAGCTTTAGCTGCTCCGGTGGAAGCAGGGATTACGTTGTACCCTCCTGCCCTTCCACCGCGCCAATCTTTTTTAGAGGGGCCATCTACAGATGGTTGGCTAGCAGTTAGTGCATGCACTGTGGTCATGAGCCCTTCTTCGATCCCAAAATGATCGAGAAGGACTTTTGTCATAGGGGCAAGACAGTTAGTGGTGCAAGAAGCATTGCATATAACAAAATCCTTGGCAGGATTATAGTTAAGATGGTTGACGCCCATTACAAAGGTAGGCATCTCATCTTTGCCAGGAGCTGAAATAACAACTCTTTTCGCACCTGCAGTCAGATGCTTTTTAGCCTCTTCATATTTAGTAAAATGTCCTGTCGACTCTACGACATAGTCTACTTTGAGATCTTTCCATGGCAAAAGAGTGGGGTCTTTTTCTGAAAAGACTTTTGTCTCTTTGCCATTTACAACAAGGGAATTTTCCGTTGCACTGATAGTCCCTTGAAACCTTCCATGGACAGTATCGTATTTTAGAAGGTAGGCTAAATTATCAGGCGGTACAAGATCGTTGATAGCTACGATTTCCAGGTTTTTATGCTTTTGAGCAATACGGAAAACGCATCTACCAATTCTTCCAAAACCATTAATTCCTATTCTTAATGTCATGGATCAATACCTTGTGTAGAAAAGCGAGATGGTAGCGAAATAGATACCCAAAGTAAAGGATAAATTTCGCTATTAAACGTATTCGACCACACATTTGGCCGCATTGTCGCCAACACGGATTTCAGTGCGGATAATACGGGTATAGCCCCCTGCTCTGGTAGCATATCGCTCTTTTAGCTCCCATAGTTTATTTATGACCAATCGATCATCATTAAAAAGAGAGGTATCGCCTTTTTTGGCAAGTCTTGCCTCTTTCGAGGTAAGAGCGTTATAGCGAAGCTGCAACCTAGCCATAGCTGTTCTTCGGGAAGCCAAGGTATTTTTCTTTGCAAGAGTGATCATCTGATCTGCATATGCTCGCAATTCTTTTGCTTTAGTAACCGTAGTTTCTACAGCCTCATTAAGAATGAGAGATTTGACCATGTTTGCGAGCATCGCGCGTCTATGTGTGCCTCTGCGTCCAATTTTAAAAGTATGCTTTCCGTGTCTCATGTTTCTTCCTGTCCCATTTTTTCTTGTAAATAGCTTGCAATGACCGATTTAATATTGTCTCTGTTGATTCCAAATTTGGTAAGGTCCATGCCAAGGCTTAAGCCCATCTCTTCAAGTTTTTGTTTGATTTCGGTGAGTGATTTTTTACCAAAGTTACGGAATTTAAGCATTTCGGACTCAGGCATCACAACAAGCTCTCCGATGGTCTCGATATTTGCAGAAGAGAGGCAATTAGTAGAACGAACAGAGAGTTCGATCTCATTGATCTTGAGAGCAAGCTTCTTTAAGATCTCATCGCGATCTTTATTGATCTCAACTTCGCCTTGTTCAAAGACAAGACCATGTGTCTTCAATTTATCAAATACTGTGAAATGCTCGATTCCAATCTGTGCTGCGAAAGTAAGGGCTTCCT
>DATIJO010000226.1:0-6448 GCA_035478555.1 Chlamydiales bacterium | reverse complement strand
TAATCTACCTATGCTACATGTTTGCCTATAAGAAGAGCAAAGTAGAGATCCCATCTGCCACCTTTGAAACAACAAGCCCCTTCAAGGTCATTGCAAATTCAAAATGGCTTACCAATATCCTCCTCATCGTCGTATTCATGCAGATCTCAATTGCTTTTGGAGATTATATTTTTAACGCCTATCTAGAGAACCATATCCCCACCAAAGATCTACGTACCGAGTATTGCGGCAGGATGATCAGCATTATTAATAGTATCTCGATGGGATTCCAACTTCTTGGAGGATTTCTTACCATCCATTTTCTTGGCCTTAAAAACGCTCACCGTCTAGTTCCGATCTATCTTCTATTGAATACCGGTCTCTTCTTTTTCTTCCCTACCTTTGCAATCGTCTCTTATCTCTTTATTGCGATCAAAGCGTTGGACTTCTCCTTTTTTTCCGTCATTCGCGAAATGCTCTATATCCCTCTCAAACCCGATGAAAAGTTCCGCGCCAAAGCAGTGATCGACGTCTTTGCCTACAGATCCGCAAAAGCCTTGGCCTCCTTTCTACTTCTCTTCTTACAGTTTGTCACCGCAAGTAAACCTCTCTATCTAGTAGGGGTCCTGTCAGTCATTACCTTTCTTCTCTGGTCCTTTGTGGTCTATCTCATGTTCAAGAAGCAGCAGGACCTAGCTTTTGTGAAATAAACCGGATGATCTCCTGGTTAAATTTTTGATAGGTTTTTGATTCTATTGCCCAATAGTGCCAATAAAGTGGCACCTTCCAGACCTTGTTCTCATAGATCTCTATCAATTTCTTAACTTTTAGCTCTTTTTCAATATCTATTCGTGGAATAAGGCCATAAGCAAATCCGGAAAGCGCCATTTGTTTAAAGGCTTGGACAGAGGGAACAACATGATAGTTTATCTCTTTGCCGTTCAAGCCGAAAAACTTTTCAAGGTACTTTTCATGCAGTTGATCATTGAGATCAAACTTCAGGGCAGGGGCGGTGAGGAGGTTTTTTTCTTTAGATAAGTGGGTTTTAACAAATTCAGGAGTTGCGGTAAGTACATACTCCATATTTCCAACAAACTGGGCCTTTCCTCCTAAAATCTCCTTTTCTGCAGTAGAGAGAGCGGCAGTTACTAGGCCATTTTTTAGATAATCGATCGTTCTCTCTTGATCATCAGCAATTACTTCTAGAAGGATAGATCCCAAAAGATCGGTTTTTCTTATCCATTCGATAAACCATGTCTCAAGGCTATCTCGATTGATAGCGATAGCGATGCGCTGTAAGCTTTCTGACTTGCCTATTTCCTTATTTAACTCGTCTTCAAGAAGCGAGATCCTTTTGAAATGGCCAATGAGCCGTTTCCCTAATTCTGTTGGTTGATAGGGGAAGGTCCTAATTAATACAGGTTCTCCATAGAACGTTTCTAAGGATTTGATCCTTTGCGAGATCGCTGATTGGGTGATATGGAGCTTTTTCGCGGCTCCTTCAAAGCTTTGCACCTCTTGAATGGTATAAAGAGCTTCAAGTCCCTTATAGTCTAGTGTCATAAGCAATACTTATTAAACATTAATTTTATTAATTTTACTTATACTAAAAAATGGTTTAAAATAAAAGAGTATTTTAAAGAAGTTATCCTATGGAGCTAAGTTTAGATAAAGAGGTCCTAGAAAAGTACCCTAATGCCGTTATCGGTTATCTCGTGGCAAAGGTAGTGATGAAACCAAGCGATCCCTATGTGGAGAGCTTGAAAGGCAGTTTACTTACCTACTTGGAGGCCTTAAGCATTAACGCAACCAATTTTGCCATCCATTCAAGCATGTCTATCTGGCGTGAGATCTATGAAAAGGATTTTCAGGTAAAGCCAAAGACCTATAGGTCTTCCCTTGAGGCTCTATTAAGAAGGGTCATTACGGGTATAGAGATGTGGAAGATCTGTAATGTAGTAGATCTTTATAACTGTTGTTCTATTCTATCTCTTCTTCCAATGGGTGGATATGATCTAAAAAAAGTACAGGGCGATATCAAAATCCGCTTTGGCAAAGTTGGGGAGACTTTTGTAGCTTTAGGGGCGAAGGAAAAAATTCCTGTTCAATCTAACCATGTCGTCTATGCAGATGACGAAAGAGTGATGTGCTGGCTTTGGAACCATAAAGACTCAAGAGATACATGTATCGATGAAGAGTCCGAATATGTGATCTTTTTTATGGATGCATTTGATTTGGAATCGATAAATAAAGGGCTTCAACTTCTCAAAGAGAACCTAGAAAAGATTGAAAGTAGTGTTTTAGAGATAGGGATTCTTAATAAAGAAGCATCTATTGTTGAGGTTAAAAGCTTCGCTGTAGTTTAAATTGTCTCTAACCTATAGATAAGAAAGAGGTATCTGATGAAAAGAGCTCTTTCTTTAAAACCCCATGAGATTTTGCAGGACCCTCTCTTAAATAAAGGCAGCGCCTTTACAAAAGAGGAGAGGGACAGCTTAAAGCTTCATGGGTTTTTGCCTGATCATATCTCTAGCGTAGAAGAGCAGATTGCTAGGAATTACAATAACTTCAGCAGGAAGAAGACGCCGATCGGTAAGTACGCTTTCCTTACCGATCTTCTCAATAGAAATGAGATCCTTTTCTATCAATTTGCCGCAAAGTATCTGGAAGAGATCATGCCTATTATCTACACACCGACGGTGGGAGAGGCTTCCATTGAGTATAGTTTGATCTTTAAGGAAAGAAGAGGGCTCTATCTCTCCTATCCCTTGCAGGACAAAATGGAGCAGATCTTGCAGAATGTTCCTTCATCTGGAGTGGATGTGATTGTTGTTACGGATGGAGAGAGGATATTGGGCTTGGGGGACTTGGGGATTGGGGGGATGGCTATTCCTATTGGCAAGCTCGCTCTCTATATATTATTAGGAGGCTTTCATCCAGCAAAGACCCTTCCCATTATCCTGGATGTTGGCACGAATAATAAAGAGCTTAGGAATAACCCTCTTTATCTTGGCTGGAGAAATGAGCGGATTATTGGGGATAGTTACTATACTTTTATCGATAAGTTTGTACATGCAATTAAGAAACGTTTTCCAGGGGTGCTTTTGCAGTGGGAAGATTTTGGGAAGGAGCATGCAGAGGAAATATTGACAAGGTACCGAGAAAAGATCCTCAGCTTTAATGATGATATCCAAGGAACTGCGGCAATTGCTTTGGGGGCGCTCTATTCTGCCTCTAAAAAGGCAGGGGTTTCTTACAAAAATCATAAAATTGTCATACTAGGAGGCGGGTCAGCCGGGATGGGGATTGCGCGCATGTTGCAGGTTGGGCTCATGAAGGAAGGTCTTAGCGAACAAGAAGCAATCGCTCGCATATTTATTGTAGACGTTCAGGGTCTTCTTCATAATCAGCTTCCCAATCTAACGCCTGCCCAACAGCCGTTTGCGAAATCTCTTGCAGAACTCACTCAATTAAAATTCTCCGCAGACAGTCCCATTTCTTTACTACAAGTGATCAAACAGGTCTCGCCCACTGTACTGATTGGTGTGTGCGCCCAAAGAGGGGCATTTACAGAAGAAATTGTGAAAGAGATGGCAAAGAGGACACCCCATCCAATCATCTTCCCTCTCTCTAATCCTACCTCTAAATCGGAAGCCTTTCCGGAAGAGCTGATCCCCTGGACACATGGAAAAGCGATCATAGCAACAGGGAGTCCCTTTCAGCCTTATGAGTACCAAGGTAAGAAATATCAAATTGGGCAGTGCAACAATGTCTATCTCTATCCAGCAGTAGGGCTAGGAACTAAAGTATCCAATGCGAAAGTAGTCACAGATGCAATGTTTTGGACTGCTGCCAAGGCGCTTGCGGACAATACTCCCCATTCAGAAGATGAGACTGCCTCACTATTTCCGGAATTTAAAGATCTCAAGCCCATCATTCAAAAGATCGCTGCAGAGGTTGCTATGCAAGCAGTGAAAGACAAGGTCGCGCCAGAGGCTACTCTTTCAGAGATTGAAAAAAGAATTAAAGAATTCGTTTGGGAGCCTAAATACGAAACGTTTACTTCTTAATCTTACAAAAAGTTCCTAAGATCTGTATTGCTCTTTCTAAGTTTTCATTTTTAATTAAGAGATAGTCTGTATCAAATGTGGAAACGGCAAAGATGCTAATTTTGGCTTCGGCTAAAGGAGCTGCTAAAGATGAAAGAATACCTGTTAATCCAAAATCTAAAGGCCCTTCTACTTTCAAATATCGCCATCCTTTTTCAACTTTCACATTAGAAGGGACTAGGGCCTCATTGCAAACGATGGATAGTTCATCTTTTGTCTTTGTAATTGAAAAAAACTCATCTCCTTTTGTTGCCCAAGTAGGAATAGGGGAAGATGCATCAAGTCTTACGATTGCTAATGGAGTTGGGCTTACTGAGAGAGTAAGATGAATCTTATTCATAGATCTTTAGAAGAGCATGAAAAGCGGGTTCATAATCCGGCTCTTGAGCAATCTCGGGGACAAGCTCTACATATTGGACATTATCTTTTTCATCTAAGACGAGTATTGCTCTAGCAAGAAGCCCTGCCAATGGCCCATCCTTTAGAGTTAGACCATAGCGCTCGCCAAAATTTTTGTCCCTCATTGTAGAAAGAGTAACGATGTTCTTTGTTCCTTCAGCAGCACAGAATCTTTTTAGAGCAAAGGGGAGGTCTGCGGAAATGACAAGGATCACAAGCTCGGGATGCTTTTTAGCAAACTCGTTTAGTTTTTTAGAAGATGCCGAGCAGACGCTAGTATCAACGCTAATGAGTGCATAGAGGAGCTTTCTT
This sequence comes from Chlamydiales bacterium, assembly GCA_035478555.1. Classification (GTDB taxonomy): domain Bacteria; phylum Chlamydiota; class Chlamydiia; order Chlamydiales; family SM23-39; genus DATIJO01. The sequence goes on along the minus strand of DATIJO010000226.1, from coordinate 1,649 downwards.
TTGCCAGCAAAGTCTTTTAAGCTTTTTTCTGCAAGATCTTGGTTTAAGAGATGAAAATCAGGCGCTTTAGCCCCTTTTTTGGGAAGATCGCCTGAGGTATGAAAGCTCTCGCCCTTGAGGGTGATCTTAGCCATGCTATTCCTCATTTTTTATAGCGATTCCAACATAGCCTGTGAGGAAGTTTTTACAAAAGGTAAATTCAAAGTCATGAGGTACTATCCCTGAGAAGATCATTTTCCAAAACGATCTGGTCATTTTAGGTCTTAGACCTTTCATTTTTTGGACAGAGAGGTCGGCCTCTTCACAGAGGTTGATCAGGGTTTTGGGATGGATAAAGAGATCGTAGACATGCATATTCATAGGTGCATTTTTGATGCACCATTCCACGCCCTTTATGATGACCAAGTAGCTAATAAAGTTTCTATTGAAGGTGTGGAAGAAAAAAAGTCCGCCTTGTCTGAGCACTCGGGAGGCTTCTTCAATGAGTTTCGCAGGATCTTCTACATGTTCTAGAATATCCATTGCGACTACTGCATCAAAGGTGCCGTCTCGAAAGGGAAGAGAATAGGCGTTACCGTGGAGATATTTTACCTTTTTTGTAGAGTCATAGCTTTGTGCGATCTGAAGGCTGTCTTTTGAAATATCAATTCCTGTTACATCAAAATTTTTGGCCCCCAGCTCGTTGGAAAGAAATCCTGCTCCGCAGCCAACGTCTAAAATTTTAGCGCCTTTACCGGCCTGTCTTTCAATCTCGGCAATGACCCAAGGCGCTCTAAGCTTATTTTCAGCGCGCAAAAGGGCAATGGGATGGTCAACGGCGGTATACCATCTCTCTTTTAGACCATCGTAGAAAGCATTATTAATTAGGACATTTTTTTTTCTTCTTTCCATACAACATTCCAGTAAAAGACCTGATAGAGAAAAAAGGGACCCATGAGAAACAACTCGCCCCAGAGAATATATTCTAGAGGGAATGGAAAATCAAGCCAATAGATTATCCAGTTAGCAGGTAGATTGGCATGAAGGCGATACCAGAGAAACCCTAAGAGAATAAGAGAGAGGGGGTGTAAGGTGAAAAGAACAGCATGAAGCCATCCTTCCGCAGCAGGGCAATGCTCCTTATGGACAAATTCATCCTTTGTGACAAAAAGGCAGGAAAAGAGGGCAAGTCCCACGTAGATCTTTAAAGTGAGTGTAGAATAGGGAATGAATAGAACCCAAAACTGGCATAAAAGGACCGTGAGGGTATCTAGAGGATGGCCGATCCTCTCCCACTTTGGCAAACCTCTTCGGAGGTGGAAATAGCCCTCATCGAAGATCATGCAGATCCCTTGTAAGATAAATGGTATCAATGCGGTTATCCACATCTACATTTCTCCATCAAAGCGCCGCAAATGCTCAAACCTGGCCCAAAGGCCAAACTTACAATCAACTCTTTGTCCCGAATACTATCTTCTCTTAGCATGCTCTCCCAAATATGAGGAAGGGTAGCGGAGGACATGTTCCCGTAATTTTTTAGGATAGAGAAGCTATTTTCCATCTGAGAGTCCTTGAGTCCTAGCTCTTTTTGGATCTGCTGTAAAATTTTAGGCCCTCCCGGGTGGACTGCAAAACGTGCCTTTTCCAAGAGATTTTCAACCGTAGTATTT
>DATIJO010000225.1:0-7771 GCA_035478555.1 Chlamydiales bacterium | reverse complement strand
GCCTTTTTCTTTTATTAGAGAGGAAACAGTAGCCTCGGTAATGCTTTCACCTACTGAGGGAATTTTGATTTCGACTAACACGTGCTTACCTCAACGCAAGTTTTAATATTTCATCCTGCTCTGCTTTATGCCTGATCTGTGATCCGGCAGCAGGTGACGCGGAAACAGGTCTTCCTATGTAGCGTACAGGGGTTTTTAAGAGTTTGGTGAGATAGGGTCTCATAAAGGTCCAACTGCCCATATTTTCCGGCTCTTCCTGAACCCAACAACATTCTTGAAAACCCTTATATTTAGCAAGGATCTTTATGAACTTTTCCTCATTAAAAGGGTAGAACTGCTCTACGCGTAAAATAGAGACTCCGAGACTCTTTTCCTTTTCTCTTGCCTCTAAGAGATCATAGAAGATCTTTCCTGAGCAGATGAGAAGGCGATTGGTTTTAGGAGAGGGAACAGGGTCATCCAAAAACTCTTCAAACTGACCCGTTTCTAATTCTTTGATAGAACTTGTGCAAGCAGGAAGGCGCAAAAGACTCTTCGGGGTAAAGAGAATGAGAGGTTTTTTGATCTTTCTTAAACCCTGTCTTCTTAAAACATGGAAGTATTGCGCGGGAGTAGAGGGATAGACCACTTGGATATTATTTTGCGCGGATAACTGAAGATAGCGCTCTAATCTTCCAGAACTATGCTCGGGCCCCTGTCCTTCCATCCCATGGGGAAGAAGAAGGGTTAAAGAAGAGTGCCTTCGCCACTTTTGCTCAGCGGAGGATATAAATTGATCGATGATGACTTGGGCAGCATTATTAAAGTCGCCGTATTGAGCCTCCCAGAGGACAAGGGCTTTAGGATCGGAGACGCTATAGCCATATTCATAACCCAGGACTGAAAACTCAGATAAAGGCGAATTATAGACTTCAAAATGGGCGGCATCTGTTTTCAGATGGTCCAAGGGAAAATAGGGTGAGGCATTTTCTTGGTCGATCCAGACCGCATGCCTTTGGCTAAATGTTCCTCTTCTACAATCTTGCCCTGATAAACGGATCGGTACCTGATCTAGAAGAAGCGATCCAAAGGCAAGAAATTCCGCATAAGACCAATCAATGATCTTTTCCTTGGGGTCTTTTTGCAGCTTTTCTTTTCTTTCTTCCATCCATTTTATTAGTTTTGGATGGAGATGAAAACCCGCAGGCAAAGAGATAGCATCCATGATCTTATGCAAGTTGTTATTAGAGACAGAGGTCTTCACAGGATGAAAAAGATCAGCCTCTAATTCTTGTGAGAACTCTTCGCCGTGTATTTCTGCAGATGAGGGGGTTTGGATATAGGTTTTCGCTTTTTCCATAGCCTCATGAAGAGTGGCTAGAAACTCTTTTTCTAAACTTTCAGCAATAGAGCCTTCAAGTGAGTCTTTTTCCTTTAACTCCATTGCATACAATTCACGGATGGGCTTCTTACTACGGATCTTCTGATATTCTAAAGGTTGGGTAAATGCAGGCTCATCGCCTTCATTATGGCCATATTTTCGGAAACAGATCAGATCTATAAAGACATCTTTTTTGAATTTTTGGCGGATCTGCATTGCCATTTTTGCTGCCCAATAGCAGCTCTCCGGGTCTTCCGCGTTCACATGAAAGACAGGACATCCAAAGGACTTGGCAATATCTGTTGCATACCTTGTGGACCTTGCATCTTCAGGAAGAGTGGTAAATCCAATCTGGTTATTGATGATAATATGAATAGTGCCGCCGGTGGTATACCCTTCCAAGTTCATCAGCTGCATGCACTCATAGATGATCCCTTGGCCGGCGAAGGAAGCGTCGCCGTGAATTAAGATAGGGACAACCTTTTCTCTTGATCCATCTTGTTTGACCCCCTGCCTTGCCCTCACCTGTCCCAAAACTACAGGATCAACTGCCTCCAAGTGAGAGGGGTTCGGAGCTAGCTGTAAAAATAGCTCTTTCCCGTCTACATTAACGGTAGATACAAACCCTTTATGATACTTAACATCGCTTGTCCCTTCGCCCACTATTGGAATATTTCCCGATTCAAACTCATGAAAAACGACCGAATAGGATTTTTTTAGAATATTGGTAAGAACATTAAGCCTGCCTCGGTGGGCCATACCGAAAACAAATTCCTCAGCGTTCAGCTTGTTCCCTTCTTCAAGCATCGCCCAAAGTAGAGGGATTAGCGTTTCACCACCCTCTAAAGAAAACCTTTTTTGGCCCACAAATTTAGTATGCAAAAAAGATTCAAATATTTCTGCCCGGTTCAGATAATCGAGTATGATTTTCTTCTCTTCTAGCGTTAAGGCGAAATCAAGCTCAGGCTCAACCTTTTTCTGGATCCATTCTTCCAATTCCAGGTTGTCTAATTCCATGTATTCGATTCCAATCCTCCCTGCATAAATAGAGGAGAGTTTTTGGATGATCTCCTTAAGGCACGCTGAAGGAGCAGGCAAAAAGCCAAGAGTTGAGAACTCCTTATTTAGATCGCTTTCGCTAAAACCAAGAGTTTTGAGGGCAAGTTCAACAGGTGTTGAAGATGTGTCTTTTAATGGATTGACATGGGCCATCAAATGGCCATATTGCCTATAAGCTAAAATAAGGCGAAAGATCCTTAAAGAGCCCTCCTCCTCCCCTTTCTCCTTTTCATAAGACGCAAACTCCATTCCGGCAAAAAAAGGGAGAAGACTAGGATCTGCTTTTTTAGGATCGCGGCGGTACTCTCTATAAAGCTTTTCTATTGCTTGAAGATTTGCTATATGAATTGGTTCGTCCATTTCTTTGTCCATACCATACTTAGAAATTTCGCACTTGACTTTTTTAGTCTATCTCCTTAACCTATGGCGCCATGAGGAACGCTTTTTTTCGCCTTCACAAAAAAAAATGTTTTTAAAAAAAAGTCTATTAAGTAAAAGGGCAAAAAACTGAACCTAAGGAATAGGAACCCATGAATGTCAAAAGTGAAAGACTAAAGAAGCTCGAAGTAGAACTGGAAGATTTGGAACAGTGGCTAAGGCTCGGTCTTGTGCCAAAAAAAGATATTGAGAAGCACAAGGAAGAGATCAAAGGCATAAAAGGTAAAATCGATGAGGAAAAAGAGCGTCTTCGCTTCTTGAAAGAAAATGGGGAATTAGAAGAATACGTGACCCCCAAAAGGGCACCTGCCAGACAGGTCTATCCTGAAGCCCATACAATGCCTGATATGGATGTCGGCGAAAACATGACCGATATGGGTTTTGACATGGAGTCAGAAGGCTTCGAGGGCGAAACTACCTCTGCCGAAGAAGGCGAAGGCGGAGAGGAAGCTACTCAAGTTGAAGAAGAAGAAGATGAAGACCCCTTCTCCGATAGAAACCGCTGGAAACGCGGTGTTCTCGAAGATCCCGATGCCGATAAATGGTAAAAGAGAAATATCTCTCTATATCCATATCCCTTTTTGTAAAAAAAAGTGTCCCTACTGCCATTTTTATGTAATTCCGAATAGGCAATTGCATAGGGAGATCTATCTTAAATCACTTCAGAGGGAGTTAGAGTTAAGGTTCTCTCTCTTTAAAGATTGCTCCATTGTATCTATCTACTTTGGAGGAGGCACTCCCAGCCTCTTTCCCGCGGCTGTAAAACTTGTAATGACATTTCTGGAAGAAGAGAAGATCTCTATCTCCAAAGATTATGAATGCACTTTTGAGACCAATCCGGAAGATATTACCCCTTCCCTTATTCAGGAGATCAAAGGATATGGCATCAACCGTGTGAGTATGGGAGTCCAATCCCTATCCAATGAACTTTTGACCATCTTAGGCAGAGGCCATGAGAAAGAGGCTAGCATTAGGGCAGTAGAAACGGTTTATGAGGGAGGGATTCAGAATATCTCCATTGATTTAATGTATGACCTTCCCAAACAGACTCTTCACTCGTTTGAAGAGACTTTGCAAGAAATAGAGCATCTTCCGATCACCCATCTTTCACTGTATAATCTCACTTTCGAGCCGCATACCGTCTTTTATAAAAGAAAAAAAGAGCTACTGCCTCTTACTCCAAATCCAGACACTAGCTACCAAATGCTCCAAACAGCAGTTTCACGCCTTATCTCTTTTGGTTTTGAGCGCTATGAGATCTCCGCCTTCATGAAAAAAGGTCTCTATTCCCGTCATAATACAGGCTATTGGACAGGTAGGCCTTTCCTTGGCTTTGGCCCATCTGCGTTTAGCTATTGGGAGGGAAGGCGCTTTCAAAACACTCCCCATCTTCTTCGCTACGCAAATGCGCTAGAACAAAACCAAGACCCGGTTCATTTCTCAGAAACACTGCCTGAAGAAGAAAAGCAAAAAGAGCTCTTCTCAATAGGCCTTCGTCTTCTGCAAGGCGTTGAACTGTCAAACTATAACCCTTCTCTTAAAAAATCGGTGGATACACTCAAAAAAGAAGGATATCTTAAAGAAGAAAATGAAAAGGCCTTCCTAACTGAAAAGGGGATACTTTTTCATGATACTGTAGCTGAAATGATCTTTGGTTTTTGAATTTATTCCTTTGACTTTTCTCTTATGAAGTGAAAATATCTTTGCCTTATTCAAAAGGCCTTCATAATGATTAAACAAGAAACATTATCTAAGATTGATACCAATACTATTGCTTTAGTTGGTTACAACGAACTTCTAAAGGGACTGAAAGAAAAAATCAGAAATGTTCAACTCAAAGCAGCAATAGCTGCTAATAGGGAATTAGTTAAATTGTATTGGGAAATAGGCAAGGAGATTGTTGAAAAACAAAACAAGGAGGGTTGGGGTAGTAAAATATTGGAAAAGATATCCAAAGATCTTCAAAACGAATTCCCTGGAATAGAAGGATTTTCAAGAACTAACATCTTCAGAATGAGAGCCTTTTATCTTGCATATTCTAATTGTCTAACAGCTGTTGGACAATTAGAAGAAGAAAAAGTGGAACCATTTCTTAACATACCTTGGGGACATAATTTCATATTATTAGATAAGTTGAAAAGTTTTGATGAAAGGTTGTGGTATGCCAAGAGAATTATAGAATATGGTTGGAGTCGTAGCATACTTACAACTTGGATCGAAAATAACCTTTATCTAAGAGAAGGCAAAGCAATCACAAATTTTAAAACAACCTTGCCTTCTCCTCAGTCGGATTTAGCACAACAGACCCTCAAGGATCCTTACATCTTTGATTTCCTGACTCTACATAAAGAACATTTAGAAAAGGACTTAGAGAATGGACTGGTCAACCATATCCAGAAATTCCTGATCGAATTAGGGCAAGGTTTTGCATTCATGGGAAGGCAATATCCCCTAAATATAAGCGGCGAGCAGTTCCTTATTGATCTGCTTTTCTATCATATTAAACTACGCTGCTTTGTTGTAGTGGAATTAAAAGCAAAGGCATTTAAGCCAGAAGATGCTGGCCAATTGAATTTCTACCTTTCTGCTGTTGATGATATGATAAAACATCCAACTGATAACCCTACAATCGGTATTTTACTGTGCAAGGATAGGAATAAGATAATTGCCGAATATGCCTTTAGGGGTATTGATAGACCAATGGGAGTAGTAGAATACGAAACAATGCTCACTAAAGCTTTACCAGAAGAGTTAAAATCTAGCTTACCAACGGTGAAAGAATTAGAAACAGAATTGAGCGGAGGCTTAAAAACTCAGGAAGGATCTCATACCTAAGCAATCTCTCATGAAAAGACTTGAGGCTGAAATTTTAAAGCATTGACTATTCTTTTGGAGAGAGGAGGATGGTATAAGTCCTTTCGATAATTGCCTTCAGGGGAAATAACAGAAACAACTAGTTTTTGAGAAAACAAGGAGAAGAGTTTCCTGGTGCAATTGAGCCAACTGTTTTTGGTGTGAAAGTAGCCTTTGGGATCTGCGTTAAAGGCTGTTTCATCCTTAGTGCGTTGTTCCTTATAGATCTTTTCATGATATCCCATGCTTTCAAGCGTGCCTTCGTTTGTATTGAGGATTTCCATGGCTTTTGTATCCGCAGCCATTTCGATCCTTCGTTGATAAGCATTTTCAATTAGAGAAGCAGCTCCTTCAATTAAAGGAAGAACATAGGTATATCCAGAATAATAAGCACCGATTTCAGCGATGAGAAGACAGCAAGAGAGGAGATATCGTTTTGCTTTATCATTACTGGCGCTATGGCTTGCTTCATGCGCAACGATAGCATCAATTTGGGCATTAGATGCCTTTAAGGAAGTTGAATTAAGAAAAATAGGAATGGGACTAAAACTAAAGAGATTAGATCCATGACTAGAATTTGAGTCCTTTTCCTTACTGGAATAAGGTTTTAAACATTGTTTTAATTTTAGTTTTTGTGAAACTTCTTCAACCTTTCTAACAAAATGCTCTAGTTTTTCTTTGGGAGCAAAGTGGCTTAAGCTATCCACAGATTCAATTGTGATTTCTTGAGCTTCAGGATAAGTTTTTTTAAAAAATAAATCAGGTCTAAAGAGTTGGACTGCTCCTGCTGCTATTCTACCTGCTCTTTGAGCAAGACGAAGGGGAAAAAGGATAGTTGATAAGACAGCATGCTCTATATGTGGTAAATAATCTAAAACCATTTCGTATGGATTTGCTTTTAAAGCGAATGATGACATTGAAATTTCCTTTTATATAAAATTATATTAAATTTTGTAAAATAATTCAAGTTTAATTTAATGTATATAATAATAAAATATTTATTTTACTTTATTAGATAATTACATAAGATTAGTAATTGATAAAGCAGAAGCAATGAAATTGCTTCCACCGCACTTGCCCAGTTCGCTATGCGCTCACCTGCTCCGCATTACGAAGGTCCACTGGACCTTCTTCATGATTCCGCAGCCTTCTGACTTTTGACTTTAATTCACTGAGATGATCTTCATCTCAAAGGTAAGAGTTTTGCCGGCAAGAGGGTGGTTGAAGTCGATGACCGCTTTCTCTCCCTCGATAGAATGGACTCTGATACGGTATTGGTTACCAAGTTCATCTTGAACACCTAGGATTGCGCCTTCAAACCTCAAATCTTCTGGGATCGCAGTGGCATCTACCTCTTTAAAAGCTTCAGGATCGACATGACCAAAAGCATTTTCGGGTTGAAGAGTGACTTTTTTGGAGTCCCCTGCATTGAGATTGACAATGGCCTCTTCCAAAGCGGGAAGAATTTGATGGGTCCCCATATTAAAGATCAGCGGGCTTCCGCCAACATTGGTATCAACCATTTTACCCTCTTCATTGAAGACGGTATATTCCAAACTCACTTTCTTGCCCTTGCTGATCATGTTACCCTCAATGTTTTTCTTTTTTTCAGTTAACAGATCTTTGTGCAAAAGCAAAGCATTTATTTTTATTTTGTATTTTAGATACTCATCCTGAATAGATTAAAAAAATTGTGGGCTCTTTCCCAAGAAGTGGAGAAGAGGAACGCCACTTTTTGATTTTTTGAGTAATGACTGACTCATCGGGAGAGGTTAGACTTTTTGCGATGCAAAGGAGAGTCTCTTCATGCAGGGTATTCAAAAGATAGGAGACCATTTTAGAAGAGCGGTAGGGAGCTTCGATCCAGATTTGGGTGGCCTTATCTTCTCTGCTTCTTTTTTCTAATTGCAAAAGCGACCTTTTTAATTGGGCATCCTCTCTAGGAAGATAACCATGGAAAGCAAATCTCTGACCTTCAAGTCCCGAGAGCATTAGAGCAAGAAGAAAGGATGAGGGAATAAAGGAGCTTACTACCTGAATATTCATCTCCTTTGCAGTAAA
>DATIJO010000224.1:0-2264 GCA_035478555.1 Chlamydiales bacterium | reverse complement strand
TTTCATCGTAGATATCGTAGGTATGGACCCCTTCTTCTATGGTTTTTAGCCAGGCGTTGTGGAACTTCTCAGCGACATCAAATTGTCCGATGTGTTCTAGCATGAGGATTGCCCCGTGCATAAGACCGGAAGGGTTGGCCACATTTTGGCCGGCACGTCTGGGAGCAGAGCCGTGGATTGCTTCAAACATCGCTCCATGCTCTCCGATATTGGCAGAGCCGGCGAGTCCCACGGAACCGCTGATCTGAGCAGCTACATCGGATAAAATATCCCCGTAAAGATTAGGGAGTACTAGAACATCAAATACTTCTGGGGTATCAGCTAATTTTGCAGCTCCAATGTCCACAATCCAATGTTCATTCAAGATATCAGGATACTCTGCGGCAATTTCCTCAAAGACTTTATGAAAGAGCCCGTCGGAGAACTTCATGATATTATCTTTCGTAAAGCAGGTGACCTTCTGTCTTTTGTGGGCCCTTGCATATTCAAATGCATAACGAACGATTTTTTCAGTTCCCGGACGGCTGATCAGTTTTAAAGATTCGCATACTTCGGGAGTTGGTCTGTATTCAATGCCTGCGTAGAGATCCTCTTCATTTTCTCTTACGACCACTAGGTCCATTTCAGGATGTTTGGTATCTACAAAAGGAAAATAAGAGACGCAAGGACGGATATTGGCATAGAGGCCAAGAGTTGTTCTCACGGTAACGTTTAAGCTTTTAAATCCTCCGCCTTGAGGAGTGGTGATCGGAGCTTTAAGAAAGACTTTTGTCTTACGAATAATGTCCCAAGTAGATGGATCAATGCCTGTGGCAATGCCCTTCATGTAAACTTTTTCGCCAATTTCAACCTCATGGATTTCAAGACGGGCTCCCGCTTCTTTTAAGACATGAAGCGTAGCATCCATGATTTCAGGGCCAATTCCATCGCCCTTAGCAACTGCAATAGGAGTTTTCTGTTGAGCCATTATTCACCTTCTATTTAAGCTATCTTAGTATGAAGGCATTTTTTGAAGAACAGAGAAAATATCTTAACTACTTTTTCGATCATTTAGATGTGCAAAAAGCAGAAGAGATTTTGCAAAAATTCCTATCTTGTACAGGCAGTCTTGTTTTTACAGGAGTTGGGAAGAGCGGGATCATTGCTCAAAAGTTGGTAATGACACTTCTTTCTATTGGAACTAAGGCTTTTTTTCTTCCGCCTATTGATGCGCTTCATGGAGATTTAGGCATTCTGAATGAGAACGATCTCTTCATTGTATTGAGCAAAAGCGGGGAGACAGACGAGCTTGTTCGGCTCATTCCCTATGTAAGAAAAAAGAGGGCTCAAATTATCTCTTTTGTTTCTAATCCCTCTTCAAGAATTGCAGAAAGTAGCGATCTTTCTATTTGCCTTCCTCTCTTAAAAGAGCTTTGCCCATTCAATCTTGCTCCTACCACTTCTACTACTCTGCAGCTGATCTTCGGAGATGTCCTTGCAATTGCAATGATGAAAAAGAAAAATTTTACCTTGGATGAGTTTGCATTGAACCATCCAGCAGGAATGATTGGCAAAAAAATTACCTTGCACGTCAGTGATATTATGCTGAAGCAGGACAAAATTCCTTTTTGCAAACCAACATCCAGACTTTTAGATGTCCTTTGCGAGCTTTCGGAAAAAAGATGCGGATGTCTACTAGTCGTGAACGAAGAAAAAAATCTCCTTGGCATCTTTACGGACGGGGATCTACGCAGGTCGCTTCAAAATCATGGGACTCAAATATTAGAAAAACCCATCCAAGAGCTTATGACTCCCTCTGCCAGATGGACAGAAAAGAATAGGCTTGCGATCGATGCTATGAAACAAATGGAGGAAGATCCCAAACGTCTCATTACTGTCCTTCCTGTGATGGAAAACAGTAAAGTCGTGGGACTTCTTCGTATGCATGACATTTTACAGGCAGGACTTAAATGAACCTATCTCGAAATTCTAAACATTTTCTTTTTGTGTCTTTTTTACCATATTTTGAGATTGCTTCTTGGTCTACTTTTTCAAGTATGCCCAGCGAAGCAATCTCAAAATCTGATAAAAAATACATCAAAAATCAAATATTTATTATTTCGGGACAGGTTCAATGACTCCTTTTACAGCGCTTCACTATTGGTTGATTGCGGTTTTTGTGATCGGCTATCTCGCAATTATTTTTGAGCATAAGATCAGGATCAATAAGACAGCATCCGCTCTTATTATGGCAACCCTAAGCTGGGCCATTCTTTTTGTATACT
>DATIJO010000223.1:0-5617 GCA_035478555.1 Chlamydiales bacterium | reverse complement strand
GAGGCCGCCTTTCACCTTACGCATGACTTTACCTTTTACAATAGAGCCCTCTTTGCAATGTTCGACAATGAATTCCCATTGGCGTTGCTTGCGCGCTTTTTCTTTAGATAGGACGATCTGTCCATCCGATCCTTCGGTTTGATCGAGGAAGACTTCGATTTCATTGCCTAAAGCGATCTCTTTGGGATCCCAGAATTCGCCCATTGGCACAAGGCCTTCCGATTTGAAGCCGACATCAACAACCACGAAATCTTTGGTAATCTCCACGATACGGCCTGTAAGGATCTCTCCAGCATTCATGGAGGCGACTGATCCAACGCCTTCAGCTTTTTCTCTTTTGTTTAGTAGGTCACGGAATTGTTTCGCATCGTTATCTTTGTAATCGACATCATCGAGGACGTTACTCGTAGACCAATCGTAGGATTGTTTAGACATGTTAAGGGTTACTCCTGTTTGCTAGTTAAAGGAAAAAGTCTAACAAAACGTAAACAATTAGGCAAGAACCTATTCTTAGGGGCAAGGGCAAGGGCACTATTACAGACACAAAATGATAAATTCTATCGCTCTTATTCGATAATAAAATTCCTTTATGTAAATCATTTTCTTTGAGAAACTTAAGATCCTTTATATAAATTGTTGTACAAAAAGAAATACAAAATTTTTTTAGTTAATATAAAAAATTTTGGACAGAAAATATCATTATCAATAAAAAGAGTAATTTATCCCCGATGGCGTTGGCTTGCAGGGATTTTAAAATAAAGAAAAAACATTAGTTTATGAAAACCTTAGTAATGAAGTTTGGCGGTGCAAGTGTTTCAAGCCCCGAACATTTTCTTGCGATCGCCGACATTATTATAGAAAGGTCAAAAGTGTTTTCTCAAATCGTAGTAGTAGTAAGCGCGATGGGAGATACAACTGATGAACTCTTAGCATTAGCTAAACAAGTGCATCCCAATCCTCCCATACGTGAACAAGATATGCTTGTATCGGTAGGGGAAAGGATAAGCATTGCCCTTCTTGCGATGGCTTTATCGAGAAAAGGAAAAGATGCGATCAGTTTTACCGGCAGCCAATCAGGGATAATTACTTGTAACAAACATTCCGAGGCTAAAATTGTTGCAGTTAAGCCTCACCGTATTGTTCAAGAATTGAAGCAGGGAAAAATTGTTATTGTCGCAGGTTTTCAAGGTGTGGGGTTAAATAAGGAGATCACTACTTTAGGTAGAGGAGGCTCAGACACCTCTGCGGTTGCTTTAGGCGTTGCACTGAAGTGCGATGTAGTGGAATTTTATAAAGATGTGAGCGGGATCTACTCTCAAGATCCCACTGTGAATCCAAAAGCGGAACTATTAAAAAAGCTATCTTACGATGAGGCCTTATCGATATCCAAAAAAGGTGGGGTCCTTCATCCTCGCAGCATTCAATTGGCGAAAAAAAATGGCATTCTTCTTCATGTACTTTGCTATAAAGAGTTTCAAAACAATCAAGATATAGAAAGCTTAGGCACTTTTATTGGTGAAGCAGGTGAGTGTGCAGAGATTTACGAAGAGGAACTTGCACATGGCTGAACTTGCTATCTCGATGCTTTCCAAAGGGGACCATTACAAAGAGATTGTTAGATCTCTTTTGGCCAGAATTCTTCCTGAAGGTAAGGAAAGCTTAGAGTTTATCAATGATCACCTTCCTATTGTTAAATGGACTGGATTAGATCAAGCTGTGCCCGGCAATCTTTCGATCCTTCTCTTTTGTAAACATAGGCCAAATGCTACGGAATTTTTTTATGATCTCATCAGCAGGTGGCTTCTTCCACCAAAACAAACACCTGTAGAGATGTTTTTTTCGGCCGATTTTCATTTGCCTGAACTTGCTCAAAACCCGTTTAGCATTGCTGAGATCATTGTTCAGGTGAAGCATGTAGAAGATCAAGAGCTAATAAAAAAGAATTTGAAGGCGATCGATACCGAAATTCGTTTAGGTGTCCTTTCCAACTATCAAGCAAATCGGATTTTGGAATTTAAAGGACTGCCCCAAGAGGGAAAAATTGCCATGATCCAGGAAAAGATCGGCTCTTTAATTCAAACTCGTGCGGGGGATTACGATAAGAACATTTTCTCGGAGATGCAGCGCTTTTTAGTTTCTTGCATGGAGGAATTTAAGTCTCTTCGCGATTACCACCATATTAGTAGGATTATTTCCATTCTTTATCTATTGCGAAAGACCATTCAGCAAAAGACCTGTTCTTTTCCCAATCGCCGTCATCTTTTGATAAAATTTGTAAAGACCCGGCTTGCAAAAGAGAATTGGGAGAAAAATGTTTTAGGGATATTGATCGGACTAAATTTTATTAAAGACAATGAGGTCTTTGAAAAAGTCCATCTGGTGAATGCTTTGAAAAATCTTCCTGGCATTAAACCTGTGGAAAATTCCTTCATTCTGGATAGAAGCAGAGAAAAAAATATTCAGACCCTTTACATGGAGATAGAAAAAGACCATGGAGAGGACTTTTCTTTAGATGAAATTCAAACCCTAAAGGAATCGCTTCCTCATCTTTTGAAAGGCCATATCGAATATCTGATGCATCCGATCTTCATGCCTCGAAATGAAGAAGAGATCTTAAGAAATATAATGGTGCTTTCCCGTCAGCTGAAATACATTCACGATATTCCCCAAGTGATCATCTCTTTTGATGAACAGGTGCGCTCGGAACTATCTTTTACCGTGATCTCAATACGTTTACTAAAGACGCCTGATTCCGAAATGGAGACAATGATAAGAAAATACCAAGGAAAGGCAAGGATCCTTATTGACCGCATCCGAACTTTAGGGGCTCTTCGAAAAAAATATCCAAAAGAAGCGACAGTTCTACGTGTCATGCTTCCTGTGGATGAATATTTCCGTCCTGACAATTCCGTAGACTTGTATAGAGCAAGAAAAGATGTGGCCATGCTCATGAACCATCTTTTAGGGAATATGCGTGATTACAATGGGGGTATGATCTACCAGCAAAATGAGCAATATGTAGCTTTAAAAGCAGCCCTAGGCATTAACCTCTCTTCTCATGAGCTGATACTAGAAAAATTCTTTTATGCTCTTACTCCTGCCCACATGAGAAGCGTTTTGGAAGTAGATACTTTAAAAACCTTCTTTCTTCTTCTCTTGCAGCTCTTTAAAAAAGACACTTTAGGCTCAAAACCGGATTTTCTTTTCAAGGAAGAGCAAAAAAAGCTATACTTGGTCCTTCCTGTAATGAACAGTTCTCAGAAAAAAGAAATGGACCACGTAATTGAAAAATTAGAAATTCCTTCCCATAATTTGGTATCTTTTTATCTCGATACTTATGATTCTTCCTACGCAGGGTATCTCTTTCTTTCTGAAGATAAAGAAAAGCAGAAGAAATTTTTGCAAGAATTGCAGGGCTTCTTGCAACTATCCCTCTCTATGGTATGAAAAAAATCGAAGTGTTCCCTTCTATTCTAGCCGGAGATTTTGCCAATTTGGGCGAAGATGCTAAACGTCTTGAACAAAACGGTGCAGATGGCATCCATATCGACATCATGGATGGTCATTTCGTTCCAAACTTGACGCTAGGTCCAAAAGCGGTAGCAGCGATCAATCGAAGCACCAATCTATTTCTCGATGTGCACATCATGATCTATAACCCTTATGATTTTATAGAGAGGTTTGTAGAGGCTGGCGCAGACCGCATTACATTTCATTTCGAGGCCACTGAAAATGTGGAAGAGACATTAGAGTATATCCGTAAATGCGGCGTACAAGCGGGACTTGCCATTAATCCTGAGACATCCTTTTCGATGTTCCCGAAGTACCTCACAAAATGCGATCTACTTCTTCTTATGACAGTGCATCCGGGATTTGGCGGACAGAAATTTATGTCAGAGGTTTTAGAAAAAGTAGAGCTCACACGCGAGACCTGCGATAAGCTTGGCATTCGAAAGCATGGAAAAATCGGTGATAAAACTCTTGCCCCATTTGATATTCAAGTCGATGGCGGGATCGATGATGTTACAGGAAAAAAAGCAGTCAAAGCAGGTGCAAACGTTCTCGTTGCAGGCACCTATGTATTTCAGCAAAAGCCCATTTCGTTAGGCATACAAAAACTCAAAGAATCCTTTCCAGAAAAACGCCAGTAGTTGAATAATGCAGCTAATGAAAAAAATCGTTGTGATTGGCGGAGGAACGGGGAATTTTGTGGTTCTCCGCGGCCTTAAAATGTACGATGTCGATCTCACTGCTGTTGTATCTATGGCAGATGATGGCGGCAGCACAGGAATTCTGCGTGATGAATTGGGAGTTCTGCCTCCTGGCGATGTCCGCCAGTGTTTAGTTGCTCTTTCTAATTCTTCCCGTCTTTTACGAAGTTTGATGACCTACCGCTTTGAAAATGGCAATCTCGGCGGGCATAGTTTTGGCAATTTACTTTTATCTGCGTTAGAAAAAGTGACGGGAAGTTTTGAAAAAGCTGTAGAAGAAGCGGGAAAAATTCTCTCGATCAAAGGCAAGGTGCTTCCGGTCACTACCCACCAAGTCCGCCTTCGCATGATTTTAAATAACTGGAAAGTTCTAGAAGGAGAAAGGGAGATTTATCTATCGCAAGAAATAGATACAGGATACAAAAGCATTTTCTTAGAACCGTACCCGAGAGTAAATCCAAGAGTTTTAGATGAGATCAAAAATGCTGATCTGATTGTGATTGGTCCTGGCGGGTTTCATACGTCGATCATCCCGAATCTTCTTGTGGAAGGAGTGACCGAGGCGATCTCTAAAACGCAAGCGAAGAAGATCTTTGTGGTCAATCTAATGAACAGAAAAGGACAGACAACCGGCTACAAAGTCAGCGATTACATGCAAGTATTGACAGGTTTTTTAGGCGAAGATTCTCTTGATTATATTCTGGTGAACAACAAAAAACCCCCTGATGATCTAATCGCTAGATATTCCGATGAAGGGGAGATCGTAGAAAATGACTTAAAAGACGATGGCAGGGTAATCCTTGCCGATCTTTTAGGACCTTTTGTGGAAGAAAATAAAAAAGATCTGATCAAAAGATCCCTTATTCGCCATGATACGAAAAAGATAGCTCAGGAGCTCATGAAAATTGTTAATAATCTTTGATCTAGACGACACTCTTATCGACACAACAGGTAGCGTGACCCCTGTCATGCTGACCTTAGCCTTAAAAAAAATGATCAAGCATGGGCTGAAAGTTCCAAACTTTCATGTAGCTAGATTTCAGCTTTGGGTTTTGGATAGAAAGACCTCTAGCAGCAGGGAGACCATAAAACTATTTTTAGCTCATATGCGCGCAGACCCTAGTCTTCTAGAGATCGGTATGCAGGAAATGTACCGTGAACTTCCTTCAAAATTGAAAGTAAAGCTTTTAAAAGGTGCTAAAAAAATTTTAGAAGATTTAAGCAAAAACCATCTATTAGCCATAGTTACAGGGGGCATCCCCCATTTCCAACGGGCGAAATGGGAAAAAGCTGGTATTGATAGCTCCTTATTTAGTAAAATAGCCGTTGCAGAGAAGAGCGAAAAAAAAATTTATTATCAAAACATTGCTCTTGAGTTGAAGCAGTCTCCTGCAGAAATAATTGTT
>DATIJO010000222.1:0-3657 GCA_035478555.1 Chlamydiales bacterium | reverse complement strand
TTGATCCCAGGCGACCTTGTCTATGTCGCATCTAAGCCTATCACCGAATGGCACCGCTTTATCTCTCAGACCATCCCTAGCTTCGGGGGAATTGAGAGAGTAAAAAAATCTTGTCCCATGTGCCCTTAACGGGTTATGATGCAGGAATGTTGAGACTATCCTACTATTCAAATTTTTCTGTTTTTCACCTTCTTGGCATATTTAGAATGCCTTTTCTCGTTCGTGTGTTTACACACTGTCCTCGAAAAGGAAACCCTTGCGGGCATTCAAAATCTGCTCAAGAATTTCTAAAAACATTTAAAACCTTAATAGTAGGATAGCCTCATGCAAAAGAAAAAAATCCTTATTACAGGCGGAGCTGGCTTTTTAGGCTCTCATCTGTCTGAAAAGCTCATCTCTTTGGGAAATGTTGTCATTGCGTCGGACAATTTCCATACAGGATCGAAAGAAAATATTGCCCATTTGCAGGGGCCTGATTTTCAACTTCTTCATCATGATATCTGCCATCCTCTATTTGTAGATGTTGACGAGGTCTATAATCTTGCATGTCCGGCATCGCCCGTCCACTACCAAGCAGACCCGATTAAAACACTTCAGACCAGCTTCTTTGGCGCAATGCATGTATTGGGACTTGCCAAAAGATTAAAAATAAAAGTTTTGCAAGCATCGACCAGCGAAGTCTATGGCGATCCCCATGTGCATCCTCAAAATGAGTCTTACTGGGGCCATGTCAATCCAATTGGTCCAAGATCTTGCTATGATGAAGGAAAACGCGCAGCTGAATCTCTCTTTTTTGACTATCACAGGGCGCACGGCGTGAAAATTAAAGTTGTCCGTATCTTCAATACTTACGGCCCCAGAATGCATGTTCAAGATGGAAGAGTGGTCTCCAACTTCATCATCCAAGCTCTGAAAAATGAGCCTCTTACTATTTACGGCGATGGAAGCCAAACCAGATCTTTTTGTTATGCGGATGATCTCATCGATGGGCTATACCGCATGATGGCATCGGATGACTCTGTGACAGGCCCCATCAATCTCGGCAATCCCGATGAATTTACTATTCTCGAGCTTGCAGAAAAAGTTCTCTCCCTTACTAATTCAAAATCCACCCTTTCTCATCTACCTCTTCCTAAAGATGATCCAAAGCAAAGAAGGCCGGACATTACTCTCGCTAAAAAGCTGTTAGGCTGGCAGCCGAAGATCAAGCTGGAAGATGGCCTAAAACTTACTATCGATTATTTCGATCAAGTCCTTAAGAAAACAGAAATCAAAGTCGAAGTCTAAAAATTTTCTATCATTATATCATTCCATCCTTACATCATTTTTTTCTCCTAATTGCTGCTAAGATTTTGGAGTTCAGGCTAAAAAAATGATGTAAGGATGGAATGATATAATGATAGGAAAGAATATCCTGTTATGGAAGGGAGTTGGGAGAGACGGGTTTGCAATAAGTCTCTTTGATCCAGAATAGCAGGACAAGCGAGATGATCAGGTAGATCGGAAGAGTAAGAAAAGCTGCTTTATAAGCATCTACTGAAAAGATTCGGGCTCCATCTCTCATAACGCCTGTCCATCCAATATCTAAAAATTTACCTGTAAGAGGATCGGAAAAGGCCCCAAAGAGCGCATCGAAAGCATTCATAAAGCCGATGGCTGTTGCAGCAAAAATTGGTGGGTGTATCTCTCTAATCATTGTGAAGCAAAGAAGAAAACTGCTGATTGCAACGCCAAAGAAAAAGAGCAGTAAGATCAAAAGAAAATGGGATATGGCAGGTAAGTAGATAATTGCAGTGATGAAAAGAAGAGAGAGAAATGTTCCCCAGAACATGACTTTACGCCTGTTGCCAAGATAGTCGGAAAACCAGCCGAAAACAGGAGCGCCGACAGCAAAACCAATAAAAATAAGGGAAAGGGTTTGGGCTGCCATGTTATGAGTTAGATCATAAGCTTCCGAGATAAAAGAGACTCCCCACAATCCTCCAAACACCATTACGGGAGCAAAGGCAAACCCGCTATAAAGAGAAAGAAACCAGCTCTCGCGGTTTCGAAAGATCTTTTTTAAGGTATCCAAAAATTTCACATCAGCTGGCGCCATGTGTTTGTTGATCTTATGGCTCGGGGCCTTATCCCTGACGATAAACCAAAAAAAGATCGCTAAAATAACTCCGGCAAAACCGGTGATCTCCATCGCCCTTCGCCAGTCCAACCTCTCGATGAAGGCAGCAAGAGGGGCTTGTCCGCCAACCGCTCCTAACATGGCCATTGTCATCATAAGTCCTGCCATGAAGGCAAACTGTTTATAGGGAAACCAGTTTGCAATAAGTTTTAAACAGTTGACCGCTGCAAATGCAGCCCCGGCGCCGGTAATAAATCTTCCTATCGCTGCCATGAAAAAAGTTTCCGATCTAGCAAAGAGAATACTGCCAACGGCACATAGTCCTATGGCCAGGGTGGTTACTTTTCTAGGGCCGTATTTATCGAGAAAAAGTCCTGCGGGGATTTGGAAAAGAAGATAGGAGTAGAAATAACAAGCGGCTAAATTTCCAAGCTGTGTTCCATTGATCTGAAAGGCGCGCATAAGAGTCGATGTCATGACGCTTGGCGAAACTTCCAGCGCATACTTATAGAACATAAATAGCGCGCTAAGCAGCCAAATGACCCACGCGTGTATCGGTTCTGAAATCTTTCTTTTCATACTGCTATTCTACAGCATATTTTCTTTTTAGATCGCGATATTTCTCGACCATTTGATAAGCAAGCGGAGCCGCATCTCTTCCCGCTTTTGCAAAGCGTAAGAACACCATGACCACTACTTCGGGTTTGTCTAAGTGGTCTGTTTCAGGAGGAAAGGAAATAGCCCCGAACCATACATGATTGTAGATAGTAGGTGTAGACGATGGAACCATGTAGGGATTGTAGAGAAACTCGGCGGTGCTTGTTTTCCCAAAAAAGGAGGATTTACCAACTTCTTTATATCCTTGTAGAAACTCTTTGTTTTTACCTCTGATAAGCTCGTAGCGAGCGGTACCCCTTTCTCCGCTGACTGCGAGTTGCATCCCTTCTAGCAGGGTGTTTCGAATAAGCGGCGGAAGAAAGACAAGACGTTTTTCTATTGGTGAATACTCCTGGGTATCAGACGGCCCTAAATCCTTTAAGAGATAGGTAAAAAGCGGAAAGCCAATTCCTAATTCTGAAAGTTCTTTTTGGTAGGGGAATATGGAGGGAAAAGGGATCGTTTGCCATTTTCTTGCTTTACCCGAGATTTCTTTAACGATCTGAGGAGTATATACCTTTCCATGAGTTGCAATGACCGATAGCATAAGAGCTGCTTGT
This sequence comes from Chlamydiales bacterium, assembly GCA_035478555.1. Lineage (GTDB taxonomy): Bacteria > Chlamydiota > Chlamydiia > Chlamydiales > SM23-39 > DATIJO01. Next base: position 321 of record DATIJO010000222.1, on the reverse strand, counting down.
AGAGGGGTAACCGACAAGGTGTGCTGTCCAATTGCGAAGGAATAGAGCCCCGACTTATTTTCTTTTAAATCATCAGGAAGGTTGCCCGGCGCCTCTGTTGGCAGTTGTATCCCGGTCTTTTGTCCTAAACCAAAGGCTTTGGCCGCATCTAAAAGCTCATCAGGATCTTTTAAGTATTCAGCCGCAAGTAAGGAAAAATAGGGGTTGCTCGACTGCTCTAATGCTCCTAATAGGTCAATTTTGCCCACGTTAAAATGAGAGGACCTAGGGAGTCTGCCTCCTTTATAATGGCGCGGATAGGGAGTATGATCCAAGGAATAG